>DATNLB010000315.1:0-3463 GCA_035603095.1 Candidatus Acidiferrales bacterium | reverse complement strand
AACAAACGAGGCCAGCAGGGTGAGGTCGTCGAAGGATTGTTCCGGGTCGGTATCGAGGATGGCGTACTTCTCCAAGGCGGCGATTCTACCCTCTTCGTTGACGGGCTTGGCGATGACCATGAGCCACCTCCTGCACGATTCCTTGGACCGGGTTAGATCCTGGCCGGGGAGGAATCATACCCCAAATCGGAGAGTACGGCGCGCCAAGTGAGTCCATGCCAGGGTGGCCGGTTCAAAGGGACTGGTTGCGGCAATCTCGATTGCAATTTTGCTCGACTTCCTGCACGCATTCGCTAGAATCCACCCGTTTGATCCCGAGGCGAGTTACGGTTTTCCAATGGAGATGGACATGAAGATTGCTACGCATGCGCGATCTATCGTAATTGCAACCGCGCTACTCGCAACTGCACTTGTGGCGGGAGCAGTAGCAACCGCGCAAGAGAAATACACGCCCACACCGGCGAACCTGGAGGCGCGCACATGGTTCCAGGATGCCAAGTTCGGCATGTTCATTCACTGGGGGGTGTACAGCGTGCTGGGTGATGGGGAATGGATTATGGAGACGCGGCCGATCAATAGAACGGATTACGCGAAGGTGCCGGCGTTTTTCAATCCGATCAAGTTTGATCCCGCCGCGTGGGTGGCGCTGGCAAAGGCCGCCGGCATGAAATACATCACCATCACCTCGAAGCATCATGACGGATTCGCGATGTTCGATTCGCACTTGACGGATTGGAATGTCGTGGCGCGAACGCCGTACGGCAAAGACGTGATCGCGATGCTCGCCGCGGAATGCCACAAGCAGGGCATCAAGCTGTTCTTGTATCACTCGCAGCTGGATTGGCATTCACCGGATTATTTTCCGCGCGGGCGCACGGGACAGCGCACGGGCCGTCCGGATTCCGGGAATTGGGATGCGTACCTGAATTTCATGGACGGGCAGTTACGTGAACTGTTGACGAACTATGGGGAGATCGGCGGCATCTGGTTCGACGGAATGTGGGACAAGCCGGACGCGGATTGGCATCTTGCGCGAACGTACGCGTTGATTCATCAGTTGCAGCCGCAGGCCATGGTCGGCAGCAATCATCATAAGAATCCGTTTCCCGGAGAAGACTTCCAGATGTTTGAGAAGGATTTGCCGGGCCAGCACACCACAGGCTTCAACCCCGAGCAATCGGTCAGTGCGCTGCCACTCGAAACTGCGGAAACCATGAATAACTCCTGGGGATTCAATCTGACGGACGAACATTACAAGAGCACGGCGGATTTGATTCGCTACCTTGTGCGCGCGGCGGGATCGAATGCAAATTTTCTCTTGAATGTGGGGCCGATGCCGAGCGGCGAAATCCAGCCCGAGTTTGCGCAGCGCTTGACGGAAGTGGGGAGATGGATGAAGCAGTATGGGGATTCGATTTATGGAACGCGAGGAGGGCCCGTGGCGGCGGGGCCATGGGGCGTGACGACGCAACGAGGCTCGACGGTTTACGTTCACGTCCTGGATTGGAATGGTCCGGCGCTGGCGCTGCCGGCGATGCCGCGGCCGGTTCGTTCGGCGCGGTTGCTGCGCGATGGGAGCAGTGTCGAGTTCAGCGCCGTCAAGGGAGGACTGGTGCTGAAACTACCGGAGCCGCAACCGGAAGAAGTGGCTCGCGTGATTGTGCTCGAATTGGAAGCGGCGAAATAAAAAGCCGTATGCCTAGGGCTATTTTGGGCTTCTTGCCGTTGTGCTGTCATCGAGGAAGAATTCGTTTTCAGCTCCACGGATTGAAGAGGAAAATACCGGAGGCCGTGAAATCGGAGACGTTTCTCGTAACGAGAGTCAGGGCATGGACTTCAGCAGTGGCCGCGAAGAAGGCATCCATCACACCGATGGGTCTGCCGACGGCGGAACATCGGCTCACGACACGTCCCCAAGTGTCGGCGATCGTGGCTTCAATGATGAGGAGGCGGCCCTCGAAGCGGAGAGGCAGTTCTTCGCGGAGCCACGTTTCGAGACGTGATTTGCGTGCGCCCGCGGGCAGCCGCTCGGTGCCATACCGCAGTCCCGCCAGGGTCATTACCGAGAGATAGACGCGATCTTCGTCCACTTCAGCCAACCAGCGAATGACGTTTGGGTCCGGCATAGGCTTCACCCATTCCGAGACAACGGTTGTGTCCAGCAAAAAACTCACAGGTCCAGCTCGCGGGGAGTGTCCTGGACTCGCTCAAGCTGCAGATTGGAATCGCGCAGAGGCGAGGCGGCAAAAAATTCCGCAAGGTTTCCAACACGGCGGGTCTTGCGCTCCCATTCTTCAGCCGAGACGATAACCGCGGTGAGTTGGCCGTTACGGGTAATGGTTTGCGGGCCGCGGGATCGGGCGCGGTCGAGCACCTCGCTGAATTTAGCTTTGGCTTCAGCTACAGTCCATTGGCTCTTAGGCATGGGGAGACCTCACGCAGCAAATAGTCATCATAGACATTAAAGTCATTTTTGGAGCGGAGGCAAGAGGGGACAAAGGAATCCCCCGACAGCGGGAAGAACAGCAGTTGAGCCTCCGAATGGTTTGGCGGGTCGCAGCGCAATTCACGGATTGGGGACGGATTCATCGAGCTTGAGAATGAGGACCTGGCCGTTGGAATGGAAGGTCCCGCCAGTAGCGGTCTTGGCTTCTTTCATGGGATTGTCGGGAAGGAAGTGAGAGATTTCGGTGACGAGGCCAGTAGAGGCGAGAGTTTTTTCAACGTAGTCGCGCTCAAGATCAATATCGGGATCGATCTTGTGGGTAATGCCGTTGTTGCGCTGATCGCGTTCGAATCCGATATCGTGGGTGGCAGCGCCGACCCACAGCGTTTCTCCATTGACCTGGAACGCCGCTTTCCAGACACGCAGGTGATTACGCGACCGGACGACACTGATGGGTTCGGCATGGGCCCAGCCGTAATCTTGCGGTCGGCCAAAGAGGTAGAGCTGACTCATGGGCATAGTTAAGTAAGACTCTTTCGAAAGACTGCCGATGATGCCGTGGAGAACCGTGTCCTTGACGTCAGCATCGACTTTCACCCAACCGGCGTTGGTGAAGACGCGCTGCATAGCGGCTTCGGACCCGAGGATGAGAAAGTTGACCATGTCGCCCGCATTGCCCTCCTTATCGCTGATGCGCCTCGGGATTTTCGAGAACAGATTGTTATCGACGCCGGGAAGTGAGCGGACTTGCCTGGCAACCACGCGCGCGTTGCCACTCGCGGGCGAGTAAACTTCAATGCGCACGGCATAGTTGCCGTCACCAGTGTCGTTGTCGGCCTGATTGATGCCGACGGAAAGACGGCCCGACACAGGGGCGACAACATCGCGGCGTGCGCCGATGACGAAAGGCTGAGCGGTCTCTTTATCGCCGATGCGGCCGATGAGCGCGCCGCGCCCAGCTTCATTAAACGGCAGAGCGCGGAGAAGGTCTTTGAAGCCGCGCGGGAGGCCGGCCGG
>DATNLB010000635.1:0-3802 GCA_035603095.1 Candidatus Acidiferrales bacterium | reverse complement strand
TGTACCGCGTGCGGATTAATGGCCTCACGTGATCATGTCTCGGCTCAAGTAATCCTCGAACGGGCACGGACGGTGCCTTCAAGCGCCAACGTAGGTGAGGTAATGCCATGCGTAGCTTGAGAAGCCCCTCCCTTCAGGGAGCGGAGTATGTCACGGGAGCTGCAATTCGAATGCGCGCGAAGGCACACCCATGATGTGGGCGCACAAAACTACAAACCGTCGAGGATTACTGCAAGCGGAAGCGGATTGTCACGGTCAGGTGCATCGGCACGGGTTTGCCGTCGAGCGACGCGGGCTGGTATCTCCACTGTTTCAAAGCGTCCATGGCTGCTTGATGAAGCAGCGTGGGGCCGGAAACGACGTTCATGACCGTCACGTGTCCAGCGGGGTCGATCAACGCGTCGATGAGGACGTTGCCCGAAACACGCTGGCTCTTGGCGAGCTTCGGATAGGATGGAGGCACAGAAAAGATGAGTCTTGCCGGTTTGACGTCCCCGCCAACGGGTAGCGGCGCTGCGGGCGCCGAAGGCTGTTTGCTGCCGCCAACAAGACCGGCGGTGAGCGCTTCTACGCTGGGCCCGGGCTGTCCATCGCCGTTCAAGGCGATGCCTGCGTCAGCCTCTGCGCCGTCTTGTGCATGCCGGCTTTGCGTGATCTTGGGTGTGGCCAGTTGAACTTTTCCGAGGCTGGGCTTCTTCGGCTGCTCCGCCGGTTGGGCTGAAGCCGGTGTCGTCGCACCCGTGCCGGCGTTTGCCGGATTCGATATAGGTTGCGAATTGTGTGCCGACGGGGCCGATGCGGCTGCCGGCACGACGCTCAAAGGACTCGGGGCCGAATTGGGATGGGCGGCGGTGTTGGTGAGCGGCGCCGGAATCGTTTGCGCCGGAAGATTCGCCTGCAGTGGCGTATTGCTCTTGGGTTGCGATGGCAAACTCTCCCCAGGAAGGGAGACCACGGAAGCTTGCACATTCGACGTTGGCGCCGGACCGCTATTGGCAGCACCAGGCTGCGGACGCATGTACCACCAGCCACCGCCGGCGAGCAGCAGGACGCCGACCGCAATCGCCCCGGTCAGAAGGCCTCTGCCCGAACCGTTGGATTCGCTTTCCTCTGCGGTTTCCTCTTCGTCACTCGGAAATGTGTCGTCGAATGTTTGCAGCGGCAGCTCGGCTATGTTGGGTTCTTCTATCGCCGGGAAGGTCTCTGGGGCAGTTTCTTCAACCTCAGGCTGCTCCGCGAGATGCCTTGCTTTTTCCCTTTCGATCAGCTCTTGTGTAGAAGTGGGTGCGGCGGCGTTGCGGGCCAGGGGCTCAAGCCACGCCGGAATTCTTAGTTCTTCCTTGTCGAGGGCGGTTTTCGCTGGCGGAGGACCAAGTTTCACGGGCCCAACGGGGTTGGCGGGCACGGGCTCCGGCGCAGGAGTGCGGGACAGTTCCAAAGCTTTTGCGGCGCCCACCGCAAGGTCTTTTTGTATGACGGCGGGAGGCGCATGCGGAGTTTGCGCTGAAACCGCAGGAGGCGCGGCAGGAGCACCGGAGAACAGCATGCTCGAAAGTTGTTTCTGGAGGCGAGCCGTGTGCAGTTTCAGCGCGTCGGTCTCCGGCTCGCTGGCAGTTAGCGCCTGCGGAGGATGCGCGGCGGCGGGCGCGACGGGCTTTGCCTCGAATGCTGCAGGCAAATCTGTTGCATTGATTATGGCGGGAGCTCCGGGAGACTTCGGCGGCTCAAGAATGGAAGCCTGCTCTTCGGATGCGCGCGGCGAATCAAAGAGAGTAGACGCTAGCGGGACCGGATTTGCGGGTGCGGACACCGGCGCAGCGGGCACAACCGGAATTACAGATGCGATTGGCGCTGCCGAGGCCGGTTTTAGCGGAGCTGGATCGAAGGACGTGGAGAGGGTGGAGGAGAGCGGCGCGACGGGCGCGACGGGCTTCGCAGACACGACGCTGGAAGTATCGTTCGCCGCGGGCGCTTCGACCGTGAGCGCAGCCGGCTGCGAGATCGCAGGTGTCTCCGGAGCGGCGCCGAGGCGGTCGCTTGGAAAACGCATGCCCCAGAAGCCAACCACGGACTCAGTGAATTCCAGTTCAACATACCCGCTTAGGCTGCGGTAGTTCTTGGACTTGACAACCTGGCAGACAACTTCTTTCTTGGTTTTTTCGTTGGTGAGAAAAAGCAATTGCCCCGGAGCAACGGAAGAAGAAAGACGAATGACGGCGCCGTTGCCGATAACGAGAACCGTCTTGGTGGTCTCGGAGAAAGGCTCGCGCTTGTCGCTGCCCTCGACGGTGCGCGCACCGTTGACCGTGACCGGCACTTCGAGCGCGACGGGCTGCTGCTTGATAGCGGTGTCACCCGCCAGCGTGGAAGTTGGCCCAGGACGCTGGGCCGTTTCCGGCTTTGCCGTTAGGCTTTCGTTCTCTTTGACGGTAGGAGGCATAGCATGCACGCTCACAAAAGATGATTTTCTTAGCTGCCCTGTCCCCGACAGGGTTCCCCACGAACATCTATATGTTCCGCCTCCCGGAAGTACGCCAGCTATAGTACGTGCGTACTACGATGGAAACACCTGTACGAATGGACAGTTCAAAATTTAGCGGAGGCTTCGGCGGTGCGAACGGCGGTTGGAAATCAGCGCGGAAAGAAAGAAGGAAAAAAATGGTGAAGGTTATCGCGGAAGAGGGGGCTGGAAGCGCTGATCGACTTCGACTTGATAGCCGGTTACGAGTTTATTGGTTTCGTTGGCCATGCCGATGATGGCTTGAAGTTCCTTGAACATGGCGTCGGTCATTCCTTTGCCGAAGGCGGAAGCGGTGTGCGAGGCGATGCAGTAGTTGCAATTGTTGGTGACACTGACGGCGATGTAAATCATTTCTTTGGTGAGCGGATCGAGCGCGCCCGGCGCCATAATCTGCTTGAGACTTTCCCAGGTGCGCTTGAGCAACGCGGGATCGTGTGCGATGGCCTTCCAGAAATTATTAATCCAATCGATTTTGCGCGTGGCCATGATGTCGTCGTAAATGGCGCGCACTTCGGGCGCCGCGTCTTGGTATTCGATCAATCCGAATGTGGCCATGTGGGTCTCCGAAATCGTTGCTGTACATCTTCCAAGACGGTAACAGGAAGCGGCGGCCAGACGATGAATTTTTTTGGTTTGTCGAATAAAATTCATTCTCCTTGACAGGTGAGTCGGGGAGGGTTAAAACTCAGACACCATAGCCATATTGGCCTTAGGGCTAAATTGGTTTTTTGAACCGAAAAGGGCGAGCTGGTCCGGGGGGCTTGTCCATATTTTCAAGAACAGGTTTCGATCATTCAACGGCATGCGAACGGTTCGCCATTTGGCTTTTCACTGAATTTTGTTTTTCCAAGCGTGCCCCGGCCGGGTCGGGGGATGCGGGTGCATTGGGTTGCATTTCGATCTCGAAGAGGGGGTGTTGATTTTATGAAGCGCCTAGTCTTGGCAATTCTTGTTGTTTTGTCGTTCGCAGTGGCAGCAAACGCGCAGACGTTCCGTGGCGCAATCAACGGAACGGTGACGGATCCTTCGGGCGCGTTGGTTCCCAATGCCGCGGTGAAGGCCACGGAGAACTCCACGGGAATTGAGCACAGTACAGTGACGACGAGCGATGGAGCATTTTCTTTCCAGGATATCCCGTTGGGATTTTATAAAGTAACCGTCACTGCGTCGGGGTTCCCGGTTTACAGCGTAGATAAAGTTGAGGTTACCGCAGGCACGATTTATACGTTGCAGGTTAAGTTGAGCCTGCAACAGCAGTCAACAACGGTGGAAGTATCCGCT
>DATNLB010000325.1:0-4290 GCA_035603095.1 Candidatus Acidiferrales bacterium | reverse complement strand
TTCCAGTTGGGGAGGAGGAGGACGGCGGGGCCAGCGCCGTAGCGTTTCCCACGCGAGCGAGTTGAAACGGTCTCGCGCGCGGGAAAAAGCTGCGCGTGGACGATGTTGTTCTCCGGCCAGGGGGATTCGATTGAGCTAGTGAAGGTCAGCACGTTTTCGCGGTCGAGGTGGTAATCGGCGGCGGGAGAGGCGGCGTACCAATCCTTGCTTGACTGGATGGCTTGGCGGGCGTAATCGCGAACGAATTCGCCGGGATTGGGGTCATCGGGTGAGCCGCCGATGTGCTCGAGGCCCCAATGGAAGGACTGGACGCGCCGATTGTCGTCGGTGGTCCAGCGGCGGTGCTCGTAGCGGCGGATTTTGCATTCGAACCAGTGCATTGAGGCAGTTGTCAGTTATCAGTCTACAGTTGTTAGTTCGGAAAAGAGAAGACCGCCAGCCTAGTTCCAAGCGAGTTCCAGTCTCCAATTCAAGAGAAAGAAGAAGATAACGCAGAGACGCAGAAAGCGCAGAGGAGCGCGGAGAGCAAACGCCAGACTTCAGCCCCGCCGAGCAACGAATTCCAAATCTTCCACCGTTTGAGGTTCAGGCAAGAAAGCGCTCCCAAAGTACTTGAGTTCGAGGATCATGACGCCCCGACCGTACTCTTGCACATACCAATCGGTTTCAGGATCTGGAACCATGGGGTCGGCCACTAGCTCGATTTCGCCAGGTTCGCCGTGAAGCAGCACTCGGTCGCCCTTCTCTATTTCCTCACCGGCCATATAAGTAAGCGGCGTAACTCAATTCTACCGTCGGCCATTGCTTTTGCCCAAACATTGCTCCATCGCGCACTTTTTTTGCGATTGGACGTTAGGGATGAGGCACGGGGGAGGGGCGATTGATTGAGGCGGAGGGATGAGTATGGCAGATTGGGAAAAGCGGCCGCGGAGTGGCCGGGCAAACCGTGGTCATCATCGCCGTCTTCTTTTTTCTATTTGGGATCATCGTGGGGAGCTTCCTGAATGTCTGCATTACGCGGATTCCGGAGGAGATATCAATTGTTACGCCGGGGTCGCGCTGCCCGCGGTGCATGACTCCCATCAAGCCGTATGACAACGTGCCGGTTTTCGCATGGTTGTGGCTACGCGGGAAGTGCCGGGCATGCGGGACACCAATTTCAGCGATGTACCCGCTAATTGAACTGGCGACGGGACTGCTGTTTGTGGCGGCGTTTCTGGAGTTTGGCATCACGCAGACAACGGTGAAGTGGCTGTTTTTTACGTGCTTGATTGTGATTTTGACGGTGACGGATTTGCGGGTGCGGCTGCTGCCGGACGTGGTCAACTGGCCGGGCTTTGCGGCGGGACTGCTGTTCTCGGCGTTTGTGCCGCCGGCCCATGGACTGGCGGGGTTTCTCGTGTGGCGCTTCCTACAAGTGCGATTGCCGGGATCCGCGGCTGGAATTCTGGACGGAATCCTTGGCGCGGCTTTCGGAAGCTTTTTATTGTGGGGCCTGGCAGCGGGGTACAAAGCGGTGCGCAGCCACGAGGGCATGGGAATGGGCGACGTGAAAATGATGGCTATGATCGGGGCGTTTCTCGGATTGCGCGGGACGTTCCTGACGCTTCTGGTGGGGAGCCTTCTCGGAAGCGTGATCGGGACTGGCCTGATCGTGGCGTTGTACCTCGGGGGTTGGAGGAGCGGAGTGGCAAAGCGGGCGAGCCGCCTGGGGCTGGGGACGGAGCGTCAATTGCGATGGGCGATTGCGAGGCGATACCAGTTGCCGCTGGGGACATTTCTGGGAATTGGGGCGCTGGCGATCGTGTATGGGGGACCGGTGATTGCGGGTTATTGGCCTAGCCTGCGAGGGATCGTCACATAGCCGGGCGATTCCAGAATCGTGGGCTGAAAAGGAAGAGATTCAACACAGAGGGCACAGAGAATACAGAGGGTCACAGAGGAAGAGGGGAAGGAGCCGGAAGACAGCAACGATGATGGCAACGCTTCAAGCTGGAAATAACACGCAGCACCTTTGGATGATTGCCGCGGGACTGGGGGTTGGGTTCCTGGTGGTCACGGGGGTGGTGGTGTATCTGATGCGGAAGTTTTTTCAGAGCACGCGGGAGGCGCAGAAAGAGGAGTTCAAAACGAGCGCGCCGAGCACCGAAAATCCTTCGGCGTTCATGGCCGCGTCGATGCAAGGCGTGATTCAGCAACTGCGCGAACAGGAAAAAGAACTGGAACGGCTGCACCGCATCGAAAGGGAGCGCGCGGAACAGACGGAGCGGCTAAGCGAAGAAGTGACCAGGAACATGCCGGCGGGGCTGCTGGTAGTGAATGCCACGGGAATTATCTCCAGTTCGAATCCGGCGGCGGAGCAGGCGCTGGGAATTCGCGGACTGGGATTCCGGCGCTACAGCGAGGCGCTGGGAGCATCGTCGGAGATGACCAAGCTAATTGCGGAGTGCCTTTCGAGCGGGAGAATTTTCCGGCGCGAAGAGGTGGAGCATATCCCGCCCGCAGGAGACACGCGGCGACTGGGAGTGACGATCTCGCCGATACGACGCGGTAAAGAGAAGATCAGCGGTGCAATCTGCCTGTTGACGGATTTGACGGAGCTTGCCGCGCTACAGCAACGGATGCAACTGAAGGAAAACCTGGCGGCGCTGGGGGAATTGTCTGCGGGAATCGCGCACGAGTTCAAGAACGCGCTGGCGACGATCTCGGGTTACGCGCAGATGATCCGGTCGGAGTCTTCCGAAGAAGAGGCTTTGGACTACGCCGAACGCATCCTGGAGCAGACGCGGAACATCACGCACGTGGTGACGGAGTTCTTGAAGTATGCGCGGCCGCTGGAAATCCCCGATGAGAGGGTGGCGCTGCAAACAGTGGTCGAGCGTGTGGTTTCGGAAGTGGGAGAGGCCCTGCCGCAAGTTAAGATTCGATGCGAAGGGAAATTCGGAGACGCGGGCGGAGACGAAGGGCTGCTGAGGCAAGCGCTGCTGAATCTGGCGCGGAACGCGGCGGAAGCGTGCGCGCTGACGGCAGGCGGAGGGCGGGTGGTTGTTCGCGGAGACATCGTTGATGGCGAAGAGATGGGGTTCCAGCGGGTCAGCGTTGCGGATAACGGCCCCGGGATCCCGGTGGACGCATTCTCGAAGCTGTTCCGGCCGTTTTTTACGACGAAAGCAAAGGGGACAGGGCTCGGACTGGCCGTGGTGCAGAAGATCATCGTGCAACATGGCGGGCAAGTGGAAGTGCGGAACCGGGCCGAAGGAGGGGCGGAGTTTATAGTTACGCTACCCCTGCCGCGCAGCGTGACGGAAGCGGTAGAATCAAAGCAGGCAAGCATCTAACAGATTGCCGAGGTCTTCGAGTTCCTCCGGGAAAGTAGGACCATATGCGAGTGAGATTTTGGATCAAGGCTTCCATGATTTTTGCGGCTCTGTGCGTGCCGGGGCTTTTGGCAGCCGCGCGGCAGCAGGGTTCTTCCGAGCAACAGACGGGCGATCCTGTGGCGGATGCCGCAAGAAAAGCGCGTGAAAAGAAAAAGGACACGCCGAAGCCTAAAAAGATTTATACGGACGATGATGTGAAGAAGAGCGCGCCGGAGCCGGCTCCGGCCGCGGCTCCGGGGGTTGCCGGTAGCACAGTGGCCGCGACCGCGGTGCAAGCGGCGGGAGACTCCGCCAAAACCGGAGACACGACCAAGACCGAAGATCCGAATGGCCAGGCAGCGTGGAGGCGCCGGTTTCAGGCCCAACGCGACAAGATTGCAAAGCTCATTAAGGAACTCGACATTTTGGGACGCGAGCTGGAAAAAGCGCAATTGGAATACTACCCTGACCCACAGAAGGCGATGACGCAACAGAATTCGCGCGCGGACATCAACGACAAGCAGGCAAAGATCGACGCAAAGAAAAAGGAACTGGATCAACTGAGGCAGGGGCTGGACGACCTCGAAGATCAACTGAGAAAGTCGGGCGGCGATCCGGGATGGGCGCGCTGAGGAAGTTGTCAATGATCAATTATTGGTTTTGAAGGTGAGTAAAAGAGTTTTTGGCCGCCGCGAAAGTCGAAGTTCAGCTCCGATTGAGCCGAGAGAGCGCTCACCTTCCGGCATCGGAGAAGCAAGCCTCTGCATCAGATAGATTCCTTGGGAGGCCGTCTGCGAGCCGGGAATCCTTCGCCTGACTTACGGGCCCCTTTCAATTCACCTGGTCCTCGACGCATGGTTCAGTAGGCGTTTGTTGCTGCTTCCCTTCTCTGCACACGTGTCTCCGGTTGTCCCGTGATGGCAGCAGGATT
>DATNLB010000594.1:0-5747 GCA_035603095.1 Candidatus Acidiferrales bacterium | reverse complement strand
GGAACCGGTGGTGGTGGGGTCGGCAGTGGCACCGGAGGGACTGGAACCGGCGGCGGAGCGGCGGGGGGAACTGAAGGCGCCGGGCCAGGAAAATGGCTGACCGCCTCGGCCCTGTTGCGAGGCGGCTCGACCGCGGGAGTTGCCAGTCTACCGGGAACTGGCACGGGCGCGGGAACAGGCAGCGGATTCAGCGTCGAAGAGGAAGATGTTCGTTCGATGCTGGGATTGTTCGCGCAACTGGGCAAATCGCGGAAAGATTCTGAACACCGCATGGACGTGCCGACGTTCCAATCGCGCTTGAGCGCCATGCCGGTGCGTGCGCAGTACACGCTGCAGCAGGCGTTGGCAGGGCTCGCGGCGCAGGCGCCCGATGCCAAGCCAGACAAGCCCATGCTGCTCAAACTGGCGGAACACGTGGCGATCCGCTTCGCGCTGGACAGCTACGAAAAAGGCGAACTGCGCGTCAACGCCGTAAAACAATTGCTCGACCGCATGAATACGGAAATCGAAGCGCTGCGCAAGATCCTTTCCACCCAGGAAGAGATGATGGCGCAGGCGGGGCTCTCCGTGCAGTCGTATACGGAATTGCTGGACCAGGAATTCTGGGAGCAGGTGCCGGAAGAAAACAAGAAAGAGGTGCTGACGTCGGACGAAGCGTGGTGTGTGCCCCCGCGCAACGTGCGCGCCTTCCTGGAAGACATGCTGCGGCGCGGGGAACTCAAGACTGTCAACGAAATCTTGATGAAGTACGCTTCCTGCGTCGGGCTGGAAGCGCCGGAAGCACGGCGAACTACGGCGATCGGACTCTCGGATTTGGGGGAACTATACGGCAGCGGAGACGGCAGCGCTTTGATGGAGGCGATTCGCCGCCTCGGCAATCAGTTGGCCATCGAACGTGAGCCGGAATTGCAGACGCTGGTCAGCGCCGCATTTGTCAGATTGAGCCAGGAAGCGGCCTCCAAGCGCTGCTACCCTGCTATGCAGCAAGCACTCTCGTCGCTCGATAGCGTGGAGGCGCAGAGGCCGGGATCGACGCAGAGCCTCCGGCCACGGATCGGAGCGGAAGAACGGCTGCCGGAATTCATCGAAGAAGCGATGCGCAGCGGCCAGATCGCGGACGGCATGATGGATATCCTCAGCCTAATGCCGAAGGCCACGATCCACTACGTAACGAATCGATTCGGACATTGCGGATTTCGAGAGGATTGCGATCTGCTCACCACGATTGTCCGCAACCTGGGAGAGGATGCCACGCAACGGCTTCTCGAGACGCTGCAGACCGCTCCCGCCAACGAATCCGCCGAAGCCATCGGGTTGGTGAGTCAGCTATCCCCCGAGAACGTGGAGAAGATTCTGCCGGCGCGGCTTTCGCAGTGGCCGCGCTCTTCGCATGACCGCGCCGTCCGGCAGCTTTCCGCAGCACCAGCGGAGGAGCGGGCGCGGTTGCTCATGGCCCTCTACGATTCGCTCGATGTGCTGATTCGTCCGCTGGCAATCGACGAAATGGGAATGAGCGGGCAAGCCATTTGCATTCCGAGACTGATCGAACTGGTGCAGAACGACGAGACGCCCGCCTTCACGAGGGTGAAAGCGGTGGAAGCGCTCGGCCGATTGCGCGCTTCTGCGTCCAGCGCGCTGTTACAGCATATTTTGGAAGCCCGGCAGGTTTGGCGCTGGGTGTATCCAAACGAATTGAGAATCGCCGCAGCGCAGGCGTTGCTGCGCGTCGATCAGGCGGTGGGTATGGAAAAGGTTGCCGCCAGCGGAATCGACCGCAAGGAACTGACGCTCGAACCCACGGATCCCGATCCCAATGCTTCCGTGATCCGGCAGCGGCGCTACGCGCGCTTGAAGCTTTCGCGCAACCTCATTGCGGCAACAACGAATTTGCGGGAAAACTTCAGACTGTCCATTCCGGAGCTAAACCTGGGAGGCGGGATTGGCTCCGGGGAACGCCATCTGGCTCCGGGCTCGTTGCTGTCGCTGAAATTCTCGCTGGGCGTGCGCACCATCAAGGCGCAGGCCATTGTCCGCGGAGCGCGGCCTCAGGCGATGGCTTTCGAATTCGTGGACATGGATCTGGATGAACGTTACCGCTTGCGGAAATTATTACTGGAGCTCGGTGGGCTGCCAATGGCTGCGCAAGTCACCAATCGCACACGACGCCGCGGGCGCGTGGCAATCTCGAAGAGTTAGATCCTGCGCGATTCGATTTTTTCACGACGGGGATACCCCCTTCCTACCTGTCCTCTCCCTCCGGTCACCCGTCCGTTTGGTCAGGGCCCTGGCTGCCCTCATGGTGGCTTGACCTCCCGGACACATGGGACCGCTGTACCATTGCGGCGGACAGCGCCTGACCCTACGGTACTAGTGAGGAAGTTCTATTGAGGTCCCACGCGGCGAAGGATGAAAACAGACCCCAAAAAGGCGGCCGGACGCGCTTTCGTAAGAAGTCTCAACATCCTCTTGAAGTTTGCCCGACTGTACGGCTACGCGCATGCCCGGACCATCGAACAGCTCCAGACCGCCTTGCAGGAGCTGCGCACCGCGATCCCTATGGGGACGGACTCCGGGCTATTGCTCGGAGCGACAAATTCTCAGCTCCTGCTGGATGGTGTGCCCTTGGAAGGTTCACCCGCTGAAAAGCAATTTGCACAGTTGCTTTCGGCAGCGGGTCTGGCCAGCGTACAGTTTTTCGCTTCGGTCACGGAAGATGAGATTGGCCGATTCGTGCGCGCTTTTCCCACCGGCAAAGCCAAACCCGCCGAGCTTGCCCTGCAATTGAAAGCCGCCCTTGCGGGCGCACAGGGAATCCACATCAATGAGATTTACTTCGTAGCCACCGATGCGCGGCTGAAAGACGCGAGCATGGCCGCGCAGATTGCTGCCGCGTCGCTTGGCGGCGACCAAGAAGAATTCAGACAGTGGTTGAACGACCCCCAGAAGCTGCTCGAATTGATTGCCGCGGCGCAGGGTTCGAAAAGCGGTGGAGTTTCTGGACCGGGCCCGGGGGGACCTGTGCCCGCCGGAGAAGAGCCGGGAACGGGAGATTTCGGTGCGGCCGGACCCGGGGGTGGTGGGCCAGGTTATGGAGGAGGGGCAGCCGACGGTGGGACGAGCACTGGGATTGGGCCGGGTACAGGTTTTTGGACCGCAGGTGGTAGCGGTGTGGGTCCCGTTTCTGGGCCAGCGTCCAGTGCCGGAGTTGGCTCTTTTGGGGTGATCGGTGGTGGGCTGGGTGCCGGACTTGGTGCTGGGCTAGGGGCTGGCCTGGGTGCAGGAAAAGGAAGCGGAACCGGTGGGCACGGTGAGCCGAGCGAAGATGAGATCTTCGCAATTCTTGGCGCCCTGACTAGTTTTGGGCACGTCGGCACGGGGCAAGGTGGAGTGGCTGCGGCAGGTGTGTTCCAGGAGCAGATGTCGCAATTGCCGGGCCGCGCGCAAGACATGTTGAAGCAAGCGCTCGCGAGCCTGGCGGCGCAAGCGCCGAACGCCAAGCCGGACGAGTCCGTGATCGTGCAGCTCGCCGAACACCTGGCGATCCGTTTCGCGCTGGAGCGGTTCGAACGCGGTGAAGTCAAAGTCAACGCCGTGCGCCAGATGCTCGACCGCATGAATCAGGAAATCGAGAACCTGAGAAAGATTCTCGGCGCTCATGAAGACAAGATGAGCGAAGCCGGGCTGCTCGTCCAATCGCACCGCGAGATTCTCGACCGGCAGTTCTGGGCGGCGGTACCGGAAAGCGGCAAGCGCGCCGTCCTCCTATCCGGAGAGGCTTGGTGTATTCCGCCGCGCAACGTGCAGTCCTACGTGGCCGGACTGATCGAGCAAGGCAACATCGCCGAGGCCATCAGCATTCTTCAGAATTATGCGGCTTGCGCGGACAGCGAAGAGGCCGAGGCGCGGAAGAAAACCGCGGTGGGACTTTCCGAGATGGCCGAACTGTATGCCAAGGCCGATCCGAGGCTGCTCAGCGAAGCCCTGCGGCACTTGGGTTTGCAGCTCAGTGTGGAGCAGGACTCGGAACTGCAAGGGTTGGTGAGCGCGGCCTTCGTGAGGTTGAGCCAGGAAGCGGCCACCAGCCGCTATTTCCCGGCGATGGAGCAGGCACTCGATCTCGTCGCCGGCGTCGAGTCGCAGCGGCCGGGAATCGCGCGCAGCCTGCGATCAAAGATGGGAATCGAGGAGCGCGTGCCGGAGTTTGTCGAGGAAGCCCTGAAGGCGCGCCAGGTGGCTGCGGGGCTGACCAATGTTCTCAAACTGATGCCGCAAACGACCATGGAGCAGCTCTCGGCGCGTTTCAATCGTTGCAGTCTGCGTGAGGATTCCGAACATGTGGCGAATTTGGCGGGCGATCTGGGCGAAGAGGCCGTTCAGTATCTCCGGAGCACCGTGCGCAGCGGGCCGGTGGCCGAGGCCGTGGAGATGGCCGGGCTGCTGAGCAGGCTCGATCCGGAATCGGTCATGGTATATCTGCCGGGCCGGATGAAAGAATTTCCGCGGACATCGCAAGACCGCATCGTGCGGCAGATTTCCGCCAGTGGAGCGGCCAGAAGGTGCCACATCCTGCTCGAGTTGATCGATCACGTGGATCCGCTGGTGACGCCCCTGGTGATCGACGAGATTGGCGTCACTTTGGATCGCGAGGCGCTCGGCAAACTGCTGACCCTCGCTGACGGCGACTTGCCCCCCGGTGGCGGGCCGTATCTGCGCGTCAAAGCCATCGAAGCGCTGGGGAGGATTCAGGCGCCCGAATCGGCCAGCACCTTAAAGCGCCTCCTCGAGGCGAAGAAAGTGTTTGGCTGGGCACAGCCGCAGGAACTGCGCATCGCAGCGCTGCAGGCGCTCGAGAAACTCGATCCGGAGTGGGTTCGCGACTATCTTCCCAAGAGCGGAATCGACAAGGAAGACCTCACGCTCGCGCCGTTGGAGATTCCAGTCACGTCGAAATTTATGCGGCACCGGCGGCACACACGCGTGCGGCTGCGGAAGTCGGTCAGGGCGGTTTGCACGAACCTCAAAGAGAGCTGTTCCATGGAAATCAAAACCGCCAGCCTGACGGGCGGCGTTGCCACCCTTAGCCGGCACCTGACGCCCGGGACGCAGGTACAACTAAGGCTGCAGATTGGCATGAGGAATTTGCAGGCTACGGCGCTCATGCGCGATTCCCGCGCTCAAGACATGGCCTTCGAGATCGTAGACATGAACCTCGACGAGCGCAGCAAGTACCGCCGCATGCTGGCTGGGAACCTATCTCCGAATTCCATCTCGCAGGATCCTGTCGACGCTGAACTCCTCGCTCCTGCCCGCGTTGCCAACTCCCGTTAGCGGGCTTAGCCCGGCCCTCCTTCGTCTTTTTCTCGCCACTCGCCGCTTCTTCTTTCACTCGCCGCTGGCTGGGCTTCGGCGTTATATTGCGAGCCTCGCAGGGTTGGCTGTAATATGCTGCTCGGCTACTACTAGTTGGGCGGATCAGGAATCGCCATGACCAAGACAGCCGTCAGAGAGCAAATCGCTCACCGCTGGTACACCCGTCCCGTGCTCTTCGTTGCTGACGTGAACCGTGCACTTCGCTTCTACATCGACATGCTCGGCTTCGAGAAGGATTGGCATGAGGGCGACGGCGCGGGCGGGGTCTGCCAAGTCCATCGCGCGGGATGCGAGATCATCCTTTGCGAGGATGCCACGCGAAGAGACAAGGCGCGCTTGTTCGTGGCACTGAACGTCGATGGACTCACCGCGTTTCG
>DATNLB010000580.1:0-8632 GCA_035603095.1 Candidatus Acidiferrales bacterium | reverse complement strand
GCACGGACCATGACCCTTCACGACAAATTCGGCCGCCAGATCACGGACCTGCGCATCTCCATCACGGACCGCTGCAATTTCCGCTGCGTCTACTGCCGCTCCGCCGACCCGGAAAATTTCCGCGATCACGACGAAATTCTCTCCTGGCCCGAGCTCGACCGTCTCGCCAGGATCTTCCTCAGCCTTGGCATCCGCAAAATCCGCATCACCGGCGGCGAGCCGCTCGTCCGCGAAGGCGTCGAGGACTATATCGCGCGTCTCCACGCCCTCGGCGTCGAAGACCTCTCCATGACCACCAACGGCCACCTGCTGGCCGAACGGTGCGACCGGCTCCTGGCTGCCGGCCTCCGCCGCATCAACATCAGCCTCGATTCGCTCGATCCCGAGCGATTCGAACGCATCACTAGAACCAAGTCTTTTTCAACCGTGATGCACAGCATCGATGTCGCGCAGAAATCACGCCTGGCCCCCGCCAAAGTGAACGCCGTCCTGGTCCGCGGCCTCAACGACGATGAAGTCGAAGCCTTCGCCTCGTTCGCCCGCGAAACCGGCGTGATCATGCGTTTTATCGAATTCATGCCGCTGGATGCCGACCGCCACTGGACACGCGATCTCGTTGTCCCTGCCGCGGAAGTCCACCAGCGCATCCACTCCCGCTGGCCGCTCTTGCAGATTCCTCACGAGCGCAGCGAGACCGCTCGCAAATACCGCTTTGCCGATGGCGCCCCCGGTGAAATCGGCCTCATCGCCCCGGTGACGCAGCCCTTCTGTGGCCACTGCTCCCGCATCCGGCTCACTGCCGATGGTAAGCTCCGCACCTGTCTGTTCAGCAAGGACGATCATGACCTGCGTGCGCTGCTGCGCGAAGGAGCGTCCGACGAGGATTTGGTCACCTATATCGGTTCGATTGTCATGGAAAAAGAAGAGGGCCATCGCATCAATGAGCCGGGCTTCGTACAACCTTCTCGCACCATGGTATTTATCGGCGGATAGTGGAAAACTAGCTGAAATATGAGAAAATAAAGCTTCCAGGCAGGGATCAGCGACCGCTTAGCAATAGCCTCTAAGCAGACAAGACACAATCCATGGGCAACCTAGTATCCATCTCGGATAGCAGCACCCTCATCGGCGCGCAGCAGCCGGCCACCATCCGCGCTCCGGAAATCGAGGCCGGCGTAGGGTGTGACTTCGACTCCTACCTTCTTGTGCCGGACAACGCCCTCGACGACCGCATCGCTGCCGCCAAAGCCCGCCTGGGCCAGGATGTCGTGATTTTGGGCCATCACTACCAGCGCGATGAAGTCGTCAAGTTCGCCGATTTCCGCGGTGACTCCCTCAAGCTCTCCTTCCAGGCTTCGCAGGCTGAGGCCCGCTACATCGTCTTCTGCGGCGTGCACTTTATGGCCGAAAGCGCCGACATTCTTCGCCGCGAGCACCAAACCGTCATTCTTCCCGACCTGAACGCCGGTTGCTCCATGGCCGATATGGCCGACATTGGCCAAGTGGAAGCCTGCTGGAGCGAACTCTCTTCTCTCCTCGATTCGCGCAAGGTCATCCCTGTTACCTACATGAACTCGACCGCGGCCATCAAAGCCTTTACCGGTCAGCATGGCGGCTCGGTGTGCACTAGCTCCAACGCCGCCGGGGTCATGAAGTGGGCTTTCGAGACCGGCGAAAAAGTTCTCTTCCTTCCCGACGAGCACCTCGGACGCAACACCGGCTATCGCATGGACATCCCGCTCGAACAAATGATTGTCTGGGATCCCTACCAGGAATTTGGCGGAAACACGCCGGAAGCGATTCGCAGCGCGCGCGTCATCCTCTGGAAGGGCTATTGCTCCGTGCATCAGCGCTTCACGCCGCAGCAAGTGGATCGCGTCCGCCGCGAGCATCCCGGCATTCGCGTCATCGCGCATCCCGAATGCCGCTTCGAAGTTGCCCAGGCCGCCGATCAAATCGGCTCCACCGAGGGCATCATCAAAGCCATCCAGGCTTCTCCCGCCGGCACCGCATGGGCCGTCGGCACGGAAATCCACCTCGTCAACCGCCTCAGCAAGGAATTGCAGGGCCACAAAGTCATCTCGCTCGATCCCAGCGTTTGCGTGTGCACGACGATGTTCCGTATCACTCCTCAACATCTCCTCTGGGTGCTCGAAAATCTGGGCGAGGGCAACGTTGTAAACCGCATCTCCGTCGATGAGCGCACCCGCCACCACGCGCGGGTTGCTCTCGACCGCATGCTGAGTTTGCGATAGCATCGGTAGGACAGACTTCAGTCTGTCCTCTCATCGGTCCTTGGTCCCCCGAACGGAAACAGAATGGCAGACGAAGACGACGACGATCAGGAACAAGACGAAACTCCGGAACCACCACAGCGCCTTTTCACGCTGACCGAAGCGGAGCGTACGCGGCGGGAACTCGAACCCTTTCTCGTCGAGGCCATGGATTCCCGCAAGAAACTCTCCGGTCTGGAAAACGAACTCTCCGCGGTTTCCGCGCGCATCATGATGATGGGCGGCGTGATCGTCCCCTACGAAAAACTGGCCGTCGTCCGCATGCAGCACGAGCAGCTTGCCGAAGCGCTCAAGTCCGCGCTCAACCGCATTCTCGAAACCGGGTGCCTTATCAAGGACCTCGACGTCGGCCTGCTCGATTTTCCCGCCGTCATCAATAAACAGGATGTTTATCTCTGCTGGAAGCTCGGCGAGGACCGCATCCGCTTTTACCATCGCCAGGACGAAGGATTCTCGAGCCGCAAACCGCTCGACCCGCGCGACCTCGGCCCCGGCGACACCATCCAATAATCGTGTTATTTCAATACGATGATCGTTTTTGTAGTGACCGGTCTTTAGACCGGCGCTTTTCTCTTGGTGTCATCCTGAAGGCAGCGAAGGATCTCCACCGCTCATTCTTCGCTGCCTCAAACTGTGAGCGACTTTGACCGACCATCCCGGAAACCGCCTGAAAGACTCCGCCAGCCCCTACCTGCGTTCCGCGGCGCACCAGCCCATCGATTGGCACGAATGGGGCGACGCCGCCTTCGCCCGCGCCAAATCCGAGGACAAGCCCATCCTCCTCGACATCGGCGCGGTCTGGTGCCACTGGTGCCACGTCATTGACCGCGAAAGCTACGAGAACGCCGAAATCGCCAAAATCATCAACGAACATTTCGTCGCCGTGAAAGTTGACCGCGACGAGCGCCCCGACGTGGACTCCCGCTATCAATCCGCCGTCAGCGCCATTTCCGGCCAGGGCGGCTGGCCCCTCACCGGTTTTCTGCTTTCCGACGGCAAACCCTTTTTCGGCGGCACCTATTTCCCGCCCGAGGACCAGATGGGCCGCCCCGGATTCCGCCGCGTTCTTCTCGCCGTCGCCGATTCCTACCGCAACAAGCGCGCCGAACTCGAGCGCGCCGCCAACTCCCTCGCCGACGCCGTCTCGCAAGCCGAAGTCTTCACCGGCGCCCGCGCCGATTTCGATCTCGGCGTCGTCGACACGCAGATCAAATCCATCACCCAGCTCTTCGACATCAAGAACGGCGGCTTCGGCCGCGCCCCGAAGTTCCCGCACTCCTCGGCCATCGATCTCATCCTCGAGCGCTACCAGCAAACCAAAGAAAAGCATTTGCTCCCCATGGCCGAAACCACCCTCGAAAAAATGGCACGCGGCGGCGTCTACGACCAGCTCGCCGGTGGCTTCCATCGTTACTCCGTCGATGAACGCTGGCTCGTCCCCCACTTCGAAAAAATGTCCTACGACAATTCCGAGCTCTTGAAAAACTATCTCCACGGCTGGCAAGTCACGCAAAACCCATTTCTGCGCGAGACCGCCGAAGGCATCATCGGCTGGGTGAACGAAGTTTTATCGGATCAGGAAAATGGCGGTTTCTACGCGAGTCAGGATGCCGACTATTCGCTCGCTGATGACGGCGATTATTTCACCTGGAGTCTCGACGAACTCCGCGCAGCGCTCCTCCCCGAAGAAGCCCGCGTCATGGAGCTGTGTTACGACGTCGAGGCTCACGGCGAAATGCACCACAATCCCGCGAAAAATGTCTTGTGGATCGCGCGCGGCGCCGCGGATATTGCGAAACAGCTTGGCCTGGAGGAAACCACTGTCCGCCTGATCATCGCCAAGGCAAAAGGGAAGATGCTCGGCGCGCGCATCCCACGTCCCACACCGTTCATTGATAAAACGATGTACGTCTCTTGGAACGCCATGTTTGTCTCTGCCTATCTTGATGCCGCGCGGGCTCTGGGCGACTCACGTGGTGCGGGCTGCCGCGCCTTCGCCTTGAAAACCCTCGACCGCATGTTGAAAGAAGTCTGGAGCGAATCTCGCGGCTTCGGCCACCGCATCGGCGGTCCCGCCCTGGAAGGTTCGCTCGACGATCAAGTCTTCGGCGTTCTCGCGCTGCTCGACGCCTACGAAACCACGCTCGATCCCCGCTATTTTAACGCCGCACAAAAAACCATGGAGCTCGCCATCGCCCGCTACGGCGATGCCGAAGGAGGCGGCTTCTTTGACCGCCCTTCCGACGCCGCCCCCATGGGTGGCCTCGACGTCCGCCGCAAGCCCTTCCAGGATTCACCCACGCCCGGCGCGAATTCCGTCGCCGGCATCGCCCTCATTCGAATGCACGCCATCACCGGCGACGAACGCTACCGCGCCTTCGCCCAAAAAACGCTCGAAGCCTTTGCCGGCATTGCCCCACAGTACGGCCTCTTCGCTGCCACCTACGGCCTGGCCGCCACGCTCTTCGCGAATCATCCTCTGCAGGTCGTGATCACCGGCCGTTCGAACGATCCCACCGCGCAAGCCCTCGAAGCCGCCGCCCACCGCGTCTTCCGCTTCGGCAAATCCGTCCTCCGCGTCACTCCCGAAACTCCGCCACTCCATCTCGCCGGCGCCCTGAAAGAAACTCTCCCACATCTCCCCGCCGGCAAACCCCTCGCCGTTGTCTGCTCCAGCCAGACCTGCCTCCCGCCAACCAGCGACCCCGCGCAGCTGATCGCCCTCCTCGAAAATGGCGTCGCTGGTGCAGCCACCTCCTAGCGATTCGAACCTCGTGTCTATAGGGGCCCGCCTTCCGAGGCGCCCGATGCACCCCAGGACCGTGCGTCCGCAAAGACCACGACTTGAATCCCGCCCCAAATGAAAAACGGGCGCGATGCTCGCGCACCGCGCCCCGAAAAACACCCTCGAATTTCAATCAGACCATTCGCGACTGGCGGGTTTTCACAAGTCACCAGTCACGAGTCACCCTTATTTCTTCGGCCGCGACTCCGGCGGCACCAATCCTGACACCCGGTAGTACACCACCAACTGCCCGTAGTGTTCTCCCGAGTGCTCCATGAAGCCGTAGGCCATGTCAATGACGCGGACCTGCTGATTCGCGTACGGATCGACGACCAGCGAATTCAGCCCCGCATCGCCTTTCGCTTTGATCGCCGCTGCGCCGTCGGCGAAGGATTTCTTCACGTAAGCGGCCACTTCCGCCTTGGTCTTGAGTTTGTCTTTCGAGAAATCCTCTTGGGCGGGCGGCTTCTCTCCCTTCACCGGATTGGTGAAGAAATAATTCACATCCGCAACGTGCAGGAGTCCCTCCCGGAAGCTGCGCTGCTCCGGATTCGGTTTGAACTCATACTTGTCCTCGGGGAAGTCCTCCGCCATGGCGGTCAGCTTCCGCCCGATGTCGTTCCATTGCTCCAAAACCGCCTGCGTCGGACTCACCGCCGCCTTTGGTGGCTCCTTCTTCTTTGCCGCATCCTGGGCCCCCGCCGGAAGCACGGCCAACCCAGCCCCCAGCACCAGACTCGCCAGCACATTCCACTTCGTCATAAGCTTTCTCCTCCGTTTCGCCCGGAAACCGGACGTTCTTTCCTTCAGACGCACCACTCTCCCAGCCGTTTCCCCCCAAACCTGCGTTGCCTTGGTCTGCGGTTCCAGCCCTCCGCGGGGGTTCATCTTACGCAGTAAAATCGCCCCCGTCATGCAAATTCCCAAGCCCCGCATGCTAAACTTGTACTTTAGACTTGGGGGCGCCATCACCGTGAACTGGGGTTTTCTGCTGCTGCGCATTGCCATCGCTTTAGGTATCCTGACGCTGCTTTATCTCTCGCAGCGATTCTGGTACCGCGCCCTATGGCGCGTCACTTCGCATTGGGGTCGGCGACTCCTTCGAGTAGGCGTCCGTCTGGTCTACATTGTTCTTCTCCTGCTGGTAGTCGTTACCATGGCCCAAGGTCTGGTCTTTGGTCGCGGAGCCTTCACTCGCCAAAGCTCCGTGATGACCGTTGTCACCGGCCTCTGGTTTTTCTGCGCGATCTTCGCCTATCTTGCGGTCAAGGCGGTTCACGGGCTGGAACGCCTCTGGCGATGGCTGCACGCCGCAACCGCCAAGACAGCCGTCACCCGGCAATCTACCGCACAGTCAAACTCCACTCCTGTGGAGACCGTCGCTGACCCGGGTCGCCGCTACTTTTTCCGCGCTGCCACTGCTGCCGCCGGCGCCGCTCCGTTCCTCGGGGCTATGTACGGTTTCGCTGCGGAGCGCCTGAACTACCAAGTCCGCCGCGTCGAGATTCCCTTGCCCAATCTGCCGTCCGCTCTCGACGGCATGCGGATCGTGCAAATCAGCGACATTCACCTCAGCAGCTACATGTCCCGCGCACAGGTGCGCCGCGCCGTGGATATGGCCAATGAACTCGGCGCTGATCTCGCCGTTGTCACCGGTGATCTCATCACCGGGAGCGGCGATTCGATCGCCGATTGCGTCGACGAGATTCGCCGTCTCCACGCTCCGCTGGGGATCTGGGGTTGCAACGGCAACCACGAAATCTATGCGCGCGCGGAAGACGAGGCGGCTTATCTCTACGCGCAGGCCGGCATGAAACTCCTTCGCCACGAAAACGCTCAGATTACCTTCAAGGGCGCCTCCTTTAATCTCCTCGGCGTGGATTACCAGCGCGAACGCACTCCCCGCGGCCAGCGGCAGCAGACTCTCGCCGGAGTTGAGCCACTCGTCCGCCGCGATATGCCCAATATCCTTCTCTCGCACAATCCTAATACCTTCAATCGCGCCGCCGAACTCGGCATCGAGCTTTCTCTCGCCGGCCACACCCATGGAGGACAGATCCAGGTCGAAATCCTCGACCATCGCCTGAGTCCAGCGCGCTTTATCACCGACTACATCGCTGGCCTCTACCAGCGCCCGCTCTTTGCGCCTGCTCCCAATGAACGTGCTGCTTCGAGCGCTTCCGCCACCCAGGCTTTTAGCCCCTCGCTCCTCGCCTCGCCATCGTCCCCCATGGCCCATATCTACGTGAATCGTGGCCTGGGAACGGTCGGCGCCCCAATACGCCTCGGCGTCCCTCCCGAAATTAGCTTGATCGTCCTCCGCGCGGCTTAAACAGCCCCCCACCGCCGCACCGCAATCGCCTCTGCCGCCATTCGAATCGGGGAATAAATCCCTCCAATGTTCGGTATGTAATCCGGTGCGTTGATTCAGATTTTTGGAGCTTGACCATTTGCCTTGCTCTCAATCGCCGCAATTCCAGAATCCCTGTCTAACCTTGGAATTCGGTTTGCATCAAATACGTCGGAGTCCAGACAGCGGAAGTTCGTCTGCGAACACTGGGACGTGTTTCGCGTCAAAAATCTCGCTTTGGAAGGATTCTCAAATGCTGTCCACAAGTAAGTCCTGGAAGTTTCTTCCAGTAGTGGCTCTTTCGCTTTTCTTGCTCCCTGCAGTTACGCAAGCGCAACACTACAAACAAACGAACCTCGTCTCCGACATCGCCAGTTTGGCTCCGACCTTCGACCCCAACCTCAAGAACCCTTGGGGTCTCACCCGCTCCTCCACTACACCCACGCGCCCCGGAAGCCCCTGGTGGGTGGGAAACAATAACTCCGGCACTTCCACTCTCTACACGGGAGCTGGCGCCATAATTCCGATTAACGGAACTGGTACGATCACAGTTCTGCCTCCGAAGGGCTCACCGGCGGGCACCCTCTCGACTCCAACGGGCGTCGTGTTCAACGGCAGCCCCACTGATTTTCTGATTGCTCCCGGCAAATCCGCTGCCTTCATTTTTGCAACCGAAGATGGAACGATCTCCGGCTGGGCTGGCGGGCAGAATGCCGTGCCCGTCGTCGACAACTCCGATAACGGCTCCGCGAATGGCGCCGTCTACAAAGGCGCAACCTCCGGCGAAATCAATGGCAACAAATTTCTCTACGTAACGAATTTCCGTTCCGCCAAAGTGGAAGTCTACGACACGAATTTCAAGCGCGTGCACCTTGATGAAGACGCTTTCGAAGCCGAAGGCGTGCCCAGCGGTTTTGCTCCTTTTAACGTGCAGAACATCGGTGGAACCCTCTTCGTTACCTACGCCAAACAGGATGCGCCTCGTCACGATCCCGTCGGCGGCGATGGCCTCGGCTTCGTCGAGTTGTTCACGCCAAGCGGCAAGCACATCGGTCACCTCGAGCACGGCGACTGGTTCAACGCGCCCTGGGGTGTCGTGTGGACCACTCGCGATTTTGGCGAGTTCAGCAACGCCATTCTCGTCGGCAATTTCCGGAGCGGCTGGATTGCCGCGTTCAACGGCTTCACCCACAAATTCATCGG
>DATNLB010000686.1:0-4360 GCA_035603095.1 Candidatus Acidiferrales bacterium | reverse complement strand
CGTGCCAGCCTACTCCAATCCGCTGGCCTGCCTGCCATTCCTTCACGCCCGCGCCCAGTTCGTCGATCACGCCAGCTACTTCGTGTCCGGGGACGCGCGGGTACGTAATGCCGGGGAAGAGGCCTTCTTTCGTGATTACATCGCTGTGACAGATTCCACAGGCTTGCACGTGAATCCTCACCTGTCCCGCGCCAGGTTGCGGTATTTCCCTTTCCACCAGTTCAAAATCCGCTCCCGCCTTAGGCACTTGCACGGCTTTCATTTTTGCCATTTGTTGTCTCCTCTAACTTCAAGTCCTTCAAAGTGAAATCGCGGCGTCCTAATCAGTACCGAATGCGATATCACGAATGTCGATGGCGACCAGCACAGGCTCTGAAATCTTTTGGTTGTTTGCGTCAGGTGTATAGACCCTGCGTTTCGTCGGCACAACGATTCCATCGACGCTGCGATAGTCAGTGGCATAGTTCAGGCCCGCTGCGCCGCCCATAATGTCGACGGTGTACGCATGTCTTCGCAACAGGCCGTCCGGACCAAAGTAGGCGATCTGTTCGCGCGAGTGACTGGCAATGGAATCAGGAACAATCACTTTCAACGTGCGCCATTGCTCACTGTTTTCTCGCCAAGGAGCAACTTCTTCCGTCACGAAACCGGGGTAGGTATAAAGGAAAGGAATGGTGAGGTAATTCCACAGCGCGTAGCCGCTGAAATACGCCACGTGTAGGTCGTCCCACGGGGTCTGCCGCGTGTGGCCTCGGAAAGCAGACCGTGGATCGTCGCGGCTATCTACAAGGCGACCGCCTTCTGTCTGGACTGAGACTCGATTGGGCTCGAACACCGTGCGCGTGCCTTGGCCATTGAAATGTGTCGTCAATCGCTCCTTATGCAGCTCGGCTTCGATGCTTACGTCTGCGAGGGCGTCGGGTTTGCCCTTCAGTTGCCAGATTGCGCCCGTGATCGAAAGGCTTGCCTTCACCCTTTTCAATTGATTCCACCGCGACAGCCCCCCGTGGGCATCGACGGAAACTTGCAGCAGATCGTTCATTTACCGTCTCCGGAAATCTCAGTAGGAGAGGAACTCCAGCCGCGAGTTCCCGTTGCAGTCTCTTCTGGCCGAAGAACCACGGCGACATCGCTCGATTTGACTCCGGAATCTTCGTGGAGGAGCAACTCTATAAAGAGCTCGACGCAAGGGCTGAGTTGCGTGCCATCTCTTGTCGTGCTCATGTTGCCCCCTAATGTCGGTTGGTCGAAGTTGCACGGCGCCAATGGCCGGCGCAATTTATTTGGTTCACTCCGGAAATTTGTCGCCGAACATGGGTAAGCCGCTCTTTGACTGTTCCTGCGTGGCCTCGTCCTGAATCACGTCCCAGTGCTCGACGAGTATCCCGTCTTGGAGACGAACGATATCGGCGGCGATCCAGTTCACAGGCGCGCCAAAGCCAGAGAAACGGCCATGGACAATCACGAAATCTCCCCCGGCAAGGATGACCCCTGTCTCATACTTCAGCGTGGGCGGAATGCTCTTGATGAGATTGAACAGGCCCTCTCGGCCAGGCTCAATATGATTGCTGTGCTGAATGTAGTGAGGTGACCAATAACGTTCGGCCGCTGCATAGTCACGCTTATTGAACAGCGTGTCGAACGCTTCCAGAACAAGCCTCTTGTTGTTCTCCTCTGTCTTCTTCTTCATCGAACTCCCCTTTTGCCAAGTAGATTCCGTATATCTCAGAGTTTCGACCCACCGTCGACCGGGATACTCGCTCCCGTGATCCAGCGCGCCGCTTCTGACGCAAGAAACGCGACTACGTCCGCAACGTCTTCAGGCTTGCCGATTCGCTTCAATGCCTGCATTCCCAGTGTGACCTCGCGACCCGCTTCTGTCTTCGCAAAATTCGACATATCCGTGTCGATTACTCCTGGTGCAACAGCATTTACGCGTATACCTCGGGGCCCAAGAATGGCGGCCCAGTGTTTGACCAGAGTCTCAATTGCTCCTTTGGTAGAGGCGTAGGCAAGGATCGAAGGGTTTTCCAAACCGGGCTTGCCCGGCACCGTACGGGCTGCAGCGGAGGAGATAACAACGATGTTTGAGCCCTCACCAAGAACTGGCAGGAGTTGCTGCACCAGGAAGAACGGGCTTCGGACGTTTGTCGCAAAGAGGTTGTCAAAATCCTCTACCGTGTAATCTGCGATGCGTGCCGCCTTGCTGATTCCGGCGTTGAGCACAAGAACATCCAATCGATCGCCGACGATTGAGAGCACTTGTTTGGCTAGCAGCGCAACGCCGTTCGGAGTTCCTAGATCCGCCGAGATTGCATTTGCGCTTCCGCCTTTGCTTTGGATCTCGGAGACGAGAGATTCCGCTTCCTGCGCAGAGCGGCCGAAGTGAACCAATACATGCGCACCCGTCTCAGCAAGCGCCAACGCAGTGGCTCGTCCAATTCCACGGGAAGCCCCGGTCACCAACGCAGTTCTGTTGTGTTGAACCATTCTTACCTCCCGCCGTTACATGAACTCCCCATAGAAGAACGGGCTTCGGCCGTTTGTCGCTAAGAGGTTGTCAAAATCCTCTACCGTCCCGAAACACCTGTGCGAAGGTCTTGTCATAGGGATAAAAGCGGCCATGTTCACCCTGTTCCCAAGCGGATTTCAGTTCGGGCCTGGTGATGTCCCAGTCCGGACGGCACTTCCTCAACACAGCACGCAAGTCTTGCCGAAGCTCTTCGATGGTCGGTCGGCCAAAAAACCAGTAGCCGTTATAGATCTTGAATATAACGAGACCTGGTTCGAGGACGATGACATGCGGGATCATCGGATCGTGCTCGGGGTCCGTGTACTCGGCGATGTCGAGATCCTTTTGAACCTTTCGTCCCGGGTCGGATAAAAAGGTCCAATGAGCGCCAGCGCCGCTGCGGTAGTCATTCGTCGCAAGCATGTTGTCGGTACTGATGGTGACAAGGCGGGAGTAACCGACCTCCATCTCGCGGTAAAGTTGGACCAGACCTTCGGCCTGGCGCTGATCCCTGGGGCAGAATCCTCCCCGGCTAAGCACCAGGATCATGGGATCTGGCCCCTGTAGCTCCGAAAGCTTGCGACGTTCGCCCGTGTGATCGGTCAGCTCATAATCGGGAAATACCGCGCCAGCTACAATGTCCGCTCTCATGAAACCTCCTCTTCTTGTATGGCATTGATCAGTGAGAGTTGATGTCGCTTATCGGGTCGGGAAGCCCGCGTCACCAGTGCACTGAACCATTCTCACCCCAACCGCTGCATGAACGTCTCGAACGCGCCTTGTCCGAGCCAATCGACCTCAGTCGGCCGCGGCGCTAGTCGTGACCCTAGCAATCCGGCCGCTTTCATTTAGAAACCGATTTGTTTCAAAAACAAAATCCTCGTGATACTCATACCAAGATCCGTGGTTGGCGTCGGGATACAGGATCAGCTTGGCGTTCGGCAAGTTCTGAACCAGATAGAGTGAATTCACTGTATAGACGATGACGTCGTGATTGCCGTTCACGACCAACGTTGGCTGTGTGACGCTCTTCAGATAAGCGAAGCGCTCTCCCGAATGTATGCCCCATTGACCAACAGCTGCAATCTGCGCCGGAGCGACCTTATCGTTGATTGGAGCATCGCGATTTTCGGTTCGAGAGAAATACCGCTTCAGGAACTCGCGACCTGCAGCCTGGCTCCTATCTGAATCAGTGAAGAAGACCTTGAGCCACAGGTTCTCGGGCGGATGGTAGGTAGTGCCGAAGATCGCGGTCGCCTCGGGCGTCAGGTGCCCTTGTCCGTTTCCTGCATCGTGATTGCGCGGTGCGGTTCCGACCAGGATGAGTTTGCGAATCAGATCCGGACGGTCGAGCGTGATCTGCTGCGCGACCATTCCGCCGATCGAGAACCCGAGAAGATCGACCTTCGTCAATCCGAGACCGTCGATGAATGCTTCCGCGTTCTTTGGCATGCCTGCAAAGGTCGTCGGCACTTCGCCGGTCGAACTCGCGACACCCGCATTATTGAAGATGATGACCTCACGCTCCTTGGCAAGCCCGTCCAGAACCGCAGGATCCCAGTTGTCGAGATTTCCGGTGAAGTGCTGGTTAAACACAAGGGGCAAACCGCTTCGCTTGCCCCAGCGCCGATAAGCGAAGCGAACGCCGTTGGCCTCAACAAACTGAGTGGGAACTGTCGTCGCTGTATAGGTACTCATTGTCTAGTCCTCCCTCGTGATGATCGATGATCGGTTTGGCTGCCAATCCTCCGCGGCGGTTTGATGTCACGCGAATGCATGGCAGAAGTCGGCATTAGACGCATACTCGGCATGTGACTTACCGCTTTGCCTTTGCTGAACTTGATGGAG
>DATNLB010000570.1:0-2968 GCA_035603095.1 Candidatus Acidiferrales bacterium | reverse complement strand
GATGAGCAGGTCATTCGCGTGCGCTTGCCGCCAGGCGAGGAAGATGTAGAACGCGAGCAGCGGGATCAGCGCAATGATCGGCACATTATCGGGCGCGGACATGATTTCCCACAGTTGGCGCCAATCCATGGCTATTTCCTTGGTTCCTTGATTTCAGATTCGAGTATCACTGAGTTCGGACCGGAAATTCCTCCGTCCTTACGCACACGCCAGAAATGCACCATCATGAAGATCAACGCGATGATAGGAATTCCGATGCAATGCCAAATGTAGGAGCGGAGTAGCGCGTTGGCGTCCACGATCGAGCCGCCGAGCAGACCAAAGCGAACGTCGTTGTAAGGAGTCATGCCCAATTGCCCGCCGAAAGGTCCTTCGTGGCCGAGAAGAGGCGTGGCGCGCGCCATGTTGGTCCCCACGGTCACGGCCCAAAAGCCGAGTTGGTCGTCCGGCAAAAGATAGCCGGTAAAGGAAAGCAACAGGGTCAGCACCAGAAGAATCACGCCCACGTTCCAATTGAACTCGCGCGGCTTCTTGTACGAGCCGGTGAGAAACACGCGAAACATGTGCAGTTCCACGGCGATGACCATCAGGTGGGCGGCCCAGCGGTGCATGTTGCGGAGCAACTTGCCGAAAGGCACATCGTGCTCGAGGTAAAGCACGTCGCGGAAGGCCTGCACTTTGCTGGGATGGTAATAGAACATCAGCAGAACACCCGTGAAGGTGAGCACGAGGAACAAATAAAAAGTGATGCCGCCCATACCCCAGGTGTAGCTGTAGCGCACCGCGTCGCGATTGATCTTAGCCGGATGCAGATGCAAAAAGACGTTGGAAAGGACGCCGAGGGCGCGATTGCGCGGCGTGTCGTCATGCTTGTGACGGAAGATAGAAGTGTAGAGCTGTGTTTTGGTGGGATTCTTAAGACCTTCGACCTGCTCTTTGGCTTTCGCGGGAAGATCAATCTTCAGCGAGTTGAGATCTTCCTTGATGCGGTCAACGATGCCAACCGATTTGCCGTTCTTCCCGTTTGAGTTTTTTTCGTCAGGCATGGTTTACACCTGTAAGAAGGAGCCGGAGTCGCTGAAATGGCTTGGTTGTCCCTTGGGCCATTGGTAGAGGCGCGATGTGTCGACAACAATCTGGCCATCGGGAGCCAGTGCGATGTGAGCGCGATCCATCGGGCGCGGCGCAGGGCCCTCGAAGTTGACGCCTTCGCTGTCATAGCCACTGCCGTGGCACGGACACTTGAATTTGTTTTCGCTGGCTTTCCAGTCCGGCGTGCAGCCGAGATGCGTGCAGCGCGCGTAGATGACGAACACGCGGTCGGGTGTGCGGTCGACCCAGATGCGATATTTCTGCTGCCACTTGGTGTCAACGCCGAGCGCGTAGTCGGAGGGATAGCCAATTTTGAAGACGGTGGGAGGCTCGAAGAGCGTGCGCGGCAGGAAAAAACGGAGGAACGCGATAAACCAGGCGCCCAGAAAACCCGTAACCGCACACCACACTAAACGCCGTCGCCGGTTGTTGACTTGATCGTCCTTCGGGCCAACGGTTGCCACGCTGGCGGCGGCCGCAGCTCTTGACGTACCCACGGCGGGAGTGCCGACGAAGTTGGCTACTTCATCTGCACTGGCCGATGTCTTCGCCGCATCCGGCTTCGGTTTGTCCGATTCGGTCTCCGGGCCCGCCATGCGATACCTCCTGGAAATGGTTCTGGAAATTAGCTAGACGGCCAAGCCCGCCGCGCCTTCCCCCTTTTGAACGACGAAAAATTTCGCAGTGGAACAGAGTTGGAATTGCGCAAAGAAAAAATCAGCGAAAGGCAAAACGTAGCGGAACCGCGCGACGCTCATGAGCGCATTGGGCCCGCCGAGTTGGAAAGAAATTCCGCGGAAACATCGCGAGGTCCTTACCATTACTCGGGGACCCCCCAGCAAACGGACGGATGTTACTCAAAATGTAAAAACACGTCAATGCTTGTGTGATTGCTGTTCTGATATCGGCTGGCTTGAGTTCGGAGTCCTACATCACGAAAGGCAAATAAGAACGCGCTTGCGCACGGGATAAGCTGTGGTAGACTCGCGTCGTTTGCAGTCCCACTGATGTGACTCCAGGGATTATAAGCGCTACCTTGGTGGGGCTGGCCGAGAATCCTACTCGGGAGGTCGCGCTACATGGGCCTCGTTCTTCTCGTTGTCATCTGGCTGATCACTTTCGTCAGCGCCTACTTCTTTATCGCGAAGACATGGTGGTTGCCAACCGGAGCCTCCGCTGCGGCTGCGGGCATTGACCATCACTTCACTACGACATATATCCTGATGGGAATTGTGTTTGTTGCGGCGCAGGTTTTGTTGGGACTGTTCGCGTGGAAATATCGTGACCGCGCTGCAGGTTCCCCGGCGCGCTACTCTCACGGAAACAATACGCTGGAAATTGTTTGGACCGTGCTAACGCTGATCCTGTTTGTCGGGCTGAACCTGATGAGCAGTTCGATCTGGGCGTCTGAGCGTTTTCGTCCCGCAGAGCCTGGCGCCCTACAGGTCGAGGTCACCGGGATGCAGTTCGCGTGGTACTTCCGCTATGCCGGGCCCGATGGCAAATTTGGTGCGACGAAGCCGGAATTGATTGATCCATCGGCGGGCGGCGAGAGCGCGATCGGTCTCGACACGACCGACCCTGCTTCCAAAGATGATGTCGTGACCGGAACGATGTACGCGCCGGTCAATCGCGAAGTGGAAGTCATCTTGCGCGCTCACGACGTCATCCACAGCTTTTTTGTTCCCTCGATGCGCTTCAAACAAGACGCCGTCCCCGGTCTGGCGATCCACATGCATTTCACTCCCATTTCCACTGGAGATTATGAGATCGCCTGCGCGGAACTGTGCGGGCTGGGTCACTACAAGATGCATGGAATGCTAAAAGTCGTCAGCCAGGAGGACTTCGACAAATGGCTGGCAGCACGGGAGGCGGA
>DATNLB010000568.1:0-7570 GCA_035603095.1 Candidatus Acidiferrales bacterium | reverse complement strand
TACAAAGGTGGCGTCGACACGTACCTCCAAGTCATCACCGCGCAGACGATCGAGCTCGCCAATGAGCGAAACGCCATTGATATCCTGCGGCGCCGGTTGGACGCGAGTGTGCTCCTGATCAAGGCACTGGGAGGAGGCTGGAACTTGTCCAAACTTCCTGCGTTCGGCGCGTCTTCCGTTCGGGACTATTGAAGGCTGTTTGAAGGGAAACCTCCATTCATGATTGGAACTGAAATCCGACAACTAAACGCGCAAGACGCGGCTGAATATCAAGCCGTCTTTCCGGGGGCATTGTAGTCAGCTCCGACCGCCTTCGCCGCGGACTACGGTGAAGAGTCAGGGCGCAGCCCCGATCATAGGACGTCCGTAGAAAAGGGACTTCAAAAAGGAGAAATGCGATGTCCACCGCCAAAGCCACCAATCAACGTCCTCCGTTGCCGCCATTTACACGCGAAACGGCTATTGAGAAGGTTCGACTGGCAGAAGATGCCTGGAACTCTCGTGATCCGGAAAAGGTGGCCCCGGCTTACACAGTTGACTCACGCTGGAGAAACCGCTCGGAATTTGTGAACGGAAGGCAAGAAATCGTGGCGTTTCTCAGACGCAAATGGACGAAAGAGCTGGACTATCGGCTGATCAAAGAGCTTTGGGCGTTCGAGGGAAACCGTATCGCCGTGCGCTTTGCCTATGAATGGCACGATGACTCCGGGAATTGGTTCCGCTCGTATGGCAATGAGAATTGGGAGTTCGATGAGAACGGGCTGATGCGCTTGAGGCTTGCTTCCATCAACGATCTGCCGATCCAGGAGACCGAACGCAAGTACCACTGGGCACCAGGGCGCCGTCCGGATGATCATCCGGGGCTAAGCGATCTTGGCTTCTAGAGCGTGGCCGTTGAGCCGGCAACATTCGCGCAGGAGAAAACACCGCATGAACGAAGCACTTGCTCTTAATGAAGATGGCGCAAAGAGTTGCGCGGACATTCACTGGCCGGATGGCCTGTGGCTCAAGGCCTTGAAGGACCTGTCAGAAAGCAACGCGCGACCGTGAAATCGGGTTTATCGGAGCGTCATATTGGTCAGGCGTCGCAGTGTCGACCTACTTCGCGATGTCGTTATGCTAACAGGTGCTCTAGGACGTCTGCCAAAGCATGCAACCGTGTCGAGTCAGCCGGACTTTTCGCGATGGCGGCGCTTTTTTCCAACGACGGTGCCATGCGCTTCAACTTCGCCAGCTTGCCCTTGCTCATGTGCGAACTCTCTGCGTTTTGGATCGCCTTCCGCAGAGCTGCGATTCGGTCTGCCGGCAGAGCCTGCGACCGCGACAACTGGTCAACGTACGCCTTTGCCACGACTAACTGTGCAGGCCACTCAATCTTTTGCTGGTTCTGCACATTCAGCTCGCTCACCCGAACGGACTTCGCCGCGTCGATTTCGTTCTGCGTCAGAAACTGCGTCGGCGTCAATTCAAAAACGTCCAGGCCGCGCGCGATCTCCGAACCGTAAATGTTGCCGTTGTACCAATATGCCGACCACTCGCCGCCCAGCACCAGCATCTTCGGATCAATCGGCCCGCGGTCGAAGTAGGCAATCTCGAACGGCTGCGCCGGGTCGGTGAAGTCCACAATGGAGATGCCGCCCTGGTACCAGGCCTGCGCTTCGATATCGCGGCCAGGGACAGGAATCAGCGAGCCGTTGTGCGCCACACAGTTCTCGGTGTCGCCCTGCGCGGCAGGCAGCTTGTAATAGTTCGCGAAACTCAGCTTGTCGTCCTTCAGACGGAAGATCGCATCCGCGCCCCATTTGTTCGGGTCGTTCGCACGGCACCTCGCCCCCAGGCCGCCGCCCCATTCGTCGGTGAACACGACTTTAGTCCCATCATTCGAGAACGAAGCCGAATGCCAGTACGAATAGTTCGGATCGTTCACGGCATCCACACGCTTGGGATGGACCGGGTCCTTGATGTCGAGCAAAATGCCATTTCCGGAGCACGCACCCGCCGCCAACCCAATCGCCGAGTACACTGTGATGTCGTGGCACTGGTCCGTGTCCGCCGGCTTCTCCTCTTTGCCCTTCTTGCCATGAGTGCCGCCATTGTTCAGGCCGTTCATAGCGCCCGTCCGAGCATCGATAAATACCCGGGGGCTGGACACCACTTTCGCGTCCTGCGGCGCGGCCACCGGAACTTTAATTACTTCGATACGAAACAGCGCGGTGTTCGGGTCCTTGTCCGGCTTTTCACCTGAGCACCCGGCCAGCTCCTCGGGTTGACGCACAAACGATGTGCCCGACACGTAGACATAAACGTTCTCTTTATCGTTCGGATCCAACACTAGAGTATGTGTATGCGACCCGCGGCAGGTCTGCACCGCCGCTACTTGCTTCGGGTTCTTGATGTCCGAAATGTCGAAGATCCTTACGCCGCGGAAACGGTCCTTTTGCGCTGCCGGCACTCGACGTTTCTTTTCCTTTTCCTCCCCTGCGGGAGGCGGAGGCTCCGGCGGAAACCCCTCCGTACCGCAATCCAGACGTCCATTCGGCATCTCCACCGACATGAATAGCAGGTTTTTGTGCACCGACACATCTCCCTGCCCGCCTGGGCACACCAGCGAAGTCAGCAACGTGGTGTTCGCCGGATTGGAGATGTCAAAGATATTCACGCCATAAAAATTCCCCTGGAACAAGTGGTTGCCCTGGAAGGCAAAGTCCGAGTTCGCGAAAGCAAGCTGTGCGATGACCAACTGCAGCGGCTTCGGCATCTTCATAATGTTGCCCACGCCGAGCTGGCCAATCGTTTTCTGCACTTTCGGATCATCGGGATCAGTGGCCCCGAGTTGAAACGCGTCCGGCTTCTTGAGCAGCAGGAGGTGCTTGATGCCCATCGACGTTTCACCTGCGTCATACAGCCCTGGCGTCAGCCTGGCGCGTGGATCGTTCGCATCCGACCCGGTCATGCCCGGGGGCAGCACCGGCGCCGGCTGCGGAGCAAATGGACTGTCGTCCTCTTCCGTCTCCTTGGGTTCCTGCGCGGGTGACACGGTTGCAGGCTTCTGGGTCCCAGCTTGTGGCGCCGTCGCAGGCGTCTGCCCCTGCATCCGGCTCACACCGAAACAGAAAATAAGCGCGGCCCCCAATACACCCAGGGCAAAACTGGGCACTCGGTTCATCGTTTCTCCTCTAAGGATTTTTTCTCTAACATAGTCTGCATAATCTGAATCTCGGCCCGCTGCGTATTGTCTGCGTCTGTCGCGAAGTTGAACAGATCGGCGTCCTGCCCGGCACCGGCAGTGTCGAACAAATCTTTCACCATCGTCAGCGCGCCATTGTGATGCTGAATCATCCCTGTCAAAAATAAGCCGTCGAACTCGGCGCCCTTGGCCTTCCGCAGTGCTTCCATCTGCTCCGGCGTGAGCATCCCGGGCATGAGAGCCATCTTTTCGCGCGACATATCCATGCCCGGCATTTCCGGCGTCACCTTGGAAACTAATTCTCCCCGAGCCGCCAGCCACCGCTTCATGAACTTAGTTTCGTCCGACTGCGAGCCGCTGATTCGCGCCCCGAGCGAACGCAGTTCCTTGTTCTCTGTATGCGACGAAATCAGTGCCGTCATCTCGACCGCTTGCGAATGATGCATGATCATGTCCCGCATAAACTCCGCATCCGCTTGCGACCGCGGCGGAAGTTTCGCTCTCGTCGACGGCGAAAGCGTCCTGCTCGGCTTTCCCGGCGCCCCCGGCTGCACCACAACAGGCTTCGCCGGATCACTCTGCTGTGCGCGCGCAGTGGAGCGGAAGGAAGCTGCGGGAGTGCCCGCTGCGAGTAGCATGCCATACAGCACCGCAGATCTTCTTGCAGAGTGGAGGCCGCGCTTGAGCCGAAAACGGTCAGGCCGGCACTTCGGCGTACAGCTAAATATTTTCATTTGGATGCGGAAGAAAGCATGCCACTGGAATACTATCATTTTCAAAAATTGTTTCTAGGCATGTCTTTGAACAGTTGGCAAGATGTAGAAAATCGACTCGAAAAGACTTGTGGACGAGAGGGGATTCGAAACCCGGCCTCCTCGTTGTGAACAGTGAGGAAAATAAGCTAAGGCAGGGCACCACAATCACTTAGCTGTTTTCGAACTCCAAGATATAGGACACGCCGTTGAGCACGCCAACGCTTTGTCCTCGCGAGCGACTCGTGGGCAATGGTGGACGAGAAGGGATCCAACGCGAGGCTTGCAACTTGGCGTTAGTCACTATAATGTTAGCGTGACCATCAAAATGTATGTCGGGCACCCCGAACGGCACGCCATCCAGGAGGATTCGCATAATGGGCCGCGCAAAAATTGCCGTGAGACCATCACCCTCGCCAGCGCCTCGGAGCGTCAACGACGGCGAGGCTACAAAGAAAAGGAGCGGCGATCAGAGCGCCAGCCAGAGCCCCATGGCGGGCCTTCGAGAGCGCAAGAAAGCGCGCCTTCGTCAGCAGATCGTCGAAACGGCTCTGCACCTTTTTCGCCAGCGCGGCTACGAGAACACACGCATCGACGACATTGTTCAGACTCTGGAAATTAGCCAGCCCACGTTTTTCCGCTATTTCCCCAGCAAAGATGCCGTCTTGCGAGAAGTGGGACGGCGTGCGTTTGCCCGCCAAGCCGAAAGCCTCAAATCCGAGCTGTCCACCAAAGCGACCACAGAGCAACGCCTACGCCGGTTCTACGAAACTTTGGGCAACGTAACGGAGGTGGGGCGGCCGCTTTGGCAGGCCGTAATTCTCGCCGGCGCGATGGATCCGGTGCGCTCACCCGAGCTCCGGGGGGCGGAAGCCGCGACCGTTAACCTGCTTCGTGAAATCATCGCGGAAGGCCAGAGAAACGGGGAGATAACCCTTGATTTTCCAGTCGTACACCTGGCCGAATTTATGGAAGGACTTTTCAATACCGTTGTCCGTCAGTGGGCAGTAGATCTTACTGGACCTCACAAACTCACCGAGCGAGTGCGAAACGCGGTTGAGTTTTTCTTGCGCGGCGCCAAGCCGTAGCGGGGGGTCCCCCTGCATTGTGCAGCAAAGTCAGAGGAGTTCGCTGCGCGTCCGCAAAGACCTGAGCCGCGCATCCCAAATTCGGCGAGGTAGATGCAATGAAGGCAGCCATCCTGCACGAATTGAAGAGGCCACTGACCATCGAAGAGGTCGTTCAGCCGAAGCCTGGGGCGCATGAGGTGCTGATAGAGGTTGAAGCGTGCGGCGTCTGCCACTCAGACTTGCACGTTGCTGATGGAGATTGGCCGCAACTCGTTCCCATTACCAAGACGCCCCTGATCCTTGGACACGAAATCGCTGGCAGAGTTGTGGAAAAAGGCGCCTCCGTCAAACACTTGCGAGTGGGCGACCGCGTCGGCGTTCCTTGGGTGCACTGGACCTGCGGCGAATGCGAATTCTGCCGCGAAGGCAATGAGAATCTCTGCGTCAAACAACAAATTACTGGAGTGACCGTAGATGGCGGCTACGCGGAATTCGTGAAGGCTCCCGCGAGTCACGCCTTGAAGATTCCGGACAGACTTTCCTGCATCGATGCGGCGCCTCTTTTCTGCGCGGGAGTTACGGTCTACCGTGCCTTGCAGCACGCCAAAATCCAGTCAGGCCAGCGTTTGGCGGTTTTCGGCGTCGGCGGCCTCGGTCACCTAGCGGTGCAAATCGGCCGGGAGCTGGGCGCGATCGTCACGGCCGTTGATGTCTCCGAAGAAAAACTCGCGCATGCAAGAAGCTTCGGCGCGTCGGTGGCACTAAACGCGGCGGCTTCAAATGTTGTCAAGGAGCTGCGGCGCGCGGGGGGCGTTCATGCTGCGCTAGTGACTTCTGCTGCGAAAGCAGCTTATGACACAGCCTTCCCCTGTGTGAGGCCCGGCGGGATTCTTCTAGCCGTCGGTCTCCCTTCTGAGTCCATCTGCTTCCCGCCCATCCTGATGGCCGCGTTAGAGTTGCGCATCCAGGCTTCTTCTGTCGGAACGCGACGGGATATGGGCGAACTGCTCGCAATGGCAGCCGCCGGTAAGGTCCGCTGTCAGGTGACAACTCGACCTTTGGCGCGAGTCAATGAAGTCTTGGAGCAACTGCGGCACGGGCAAGTTTCCGGCCGGATGGTGCTTGTACCGCACTGAACAGGGACCTGCTGCCTGGGCGTTGTTGGGGCCTCCCATACGACGAACGCCCCGCCACTAGGGCCGCCCGCAAAATATCCAGAATTCCGCCAAGGAATCCAGCTAGGGTGCGGGCCCACCCGCCCACTGGCCGGAAGTTTGTGATTTCGCCTTGACGTTAGTGAATATTATGTGATACGGACTATCACAATATTTGATAGTTGTGTCGGGAGGCGGGGTTTCGAGAGGCTTGCGAGATACTCAAATCCCATACCGGGCTGGTGCTGCATTCTCTAAGTCGAGTTGAAATGGTGACGCCGACGATAACCATTGTCCGTCGCAAGACTCATCATCGGGGAACACGCAAACATGGGTCCGATTGAATCCATAAACATGTTGGCTTCGAGGAACCTGGAGGAGCTATGAAATCGACCTTACCTGTAGGTCTATTGGTGTTCTTGCTGGGGCTGTTGGCGTTTGGCCCAGTGGCTTGGGCTCAAGGTGTGGGAGCGTCCGCCGATCTGACTGGAATCGTCACGGATCCGTCTGGGGCCGGCGTACCGAATGCCAAGGTTACCGCAATCGACACCACGAAGGGTGGACAGCGAAGCGTGGAAACCGACGAGCACGGTTTTTATCGCCTGTCCGGGCTCGCTCCTTCGACTTATAAGTTGAGCGTCGAGCACACGGGTTTTCAAACGGAGCTTGTTCCCTCTCTTACTTTGACCGTTGGGCAGACTTCAATCCTTGACATTCACCTTAAATTGGCAGGGCTCTCAGGACAAATTGAAGTGACTTCCGAACTCCCTGTAGTGGAGACCGAGAGAGGAAGCCAGGCGAATACACTAACCCAAGAGGATATCGCTCAGCTCCCCATTGACCGCCGTGATTACCTTACCTTTACCCTATTGACGCCGGGCGTCTCGAATTCGACGAGATTGGCTTCCGACCAGGATTTCCGAGTGAAATCAACGCCGCAGAGCGGCCTTTCGTTCTATGGCAGCAATGGCCGAGGCAATAGCGTCACCGTTGACGGTGGAGAAGCCAATGATGATGCCGGCGGAGTGCGTCTCACTCTGAGCCAGGACGCGGTTCAAGAGTTTCAGGTCAACCGCAGCAACTACTCAGCAGAGTTGGGTGGAGCGAGCGGCGCGACAATTAACATCGTTTCCAAGTCGGGAACGAACGAGCTGCACGGCACCCTTTACAGCTATTTTCGCAACGATGGGCTGGACGCAGCTGACCCGTTTGCGCGCACGCAGGCGCTGGCGCCCGGTCAGGTCTTCGATCCGACGCAACCGGACAGCAACAGCTCGCCGATTAAGAACTCCTTGAAGCGCTATCAATTTGGCGGTACGGCAGGCTTCCCGATCAAGAAGGATAAGACTTTTCTGTTCGCTTCCTTCGAAGGGTTGCGCCAAGATGCGCAGAATTCCGTTCCGATTC
>DATNLB010000404.1:0-3194 GCA_035603095.1 Candidatus Acidiferrales bacterium | reverse complement strand
GCACTCCTCGATATGAATGACTGATGGTATCGAGCCATCGGACGATCCTGTCCTCGCTGTGCGCCGTGGTGTATATGAAGTTTCGGTCGCCTACCGCACCGGCGGGTGGAAGGGACGTCAGGCGGCGTGGGCGCGCGGAGGGATTTGCCCTTTCGGGGGAACCTCGAAGTGAGCAATATAGAGTCGACTGTCCTCCATGATCCTCGTGCTAATCGGCTGGCAACAGGTAGCCCGTTACCACAGCAAGCTCGTGCAATGGATTCGAATCGGAATTTGATGCCCGCGATTTCTCTTACTCCTCAACTCTTTGTGCGAATCGACGCACTGGACGAGATTGGCATGTACGTTGCAGTGGTAGAGATCGGTCGCCTCCCCTAGGCGGGGCTCTTCACCTGAAACCATCATGGTTGCAGTGAAGGTCCCCGCGCGAGATTCAACACTATGATGTGCCCGCGACAGATGGGCCTAGAAACGGAAAGTTTGCAATAGCTTCGTGGCAACGCAGATTACGAGCTAAGAGGAGAAAGAAGCCAATGTCTTTGAACAAACCAGTACGTCGCATCGCCATCGTCGGCACAGGAGCCATCGGCGCGAGTTGGGCCGCGCTGTACCTTGCGCGTGGGTTCAATGTCGTCGCAACCGATCCAGCACCAAATGCCGAAGCCAACCTGCGTCAGTATGTTGATGCTGCATGGAAAGACCTCACAGTACTCGGACTCTCGCCAAAAGCATCGCGCGACCATCTTGAGTTCACGCTCGACATGAAGAAGGCACTGGCGGATGCCGACTATGTCCAGGAGAACGGACCTGAGCGGCAGGACTTCAAGATCAAACTGTTCGCGGATATGGACGCAGCCACCCCCACAGATTCGATCATTGCGTCCAGCTCATCCTCACTGACCATGAGCGCGACGCAGTCCGCCTGCAAACATCCGGAACGCTGCGTCATCGGGCATCCTTTCAATCCACCCCACGTCATTCCCCTGGTCGAGGTGGTCGCGGGCGCAAAAACATCATCAGAAACCGTCCAACAGGCGATGGCGTTTTACGCGTCGATTGGCAAAAAGCCGATCCATCTCCGAAAAGAAATGGCCGGCCATGTCGCGAACCGCCTCCAGGCCGCGCTCTATCGCGAGGTTGTGTACCTCATTGAGCAGGGTGTGCTGGATGTAGCTGACGCGGATGCTGCAGTGTGCTGGGGACCGGGCCCGCGCTGGGGAGTGATGGGACCCAATCTCCTGTTTCATCTCGGCGGTGGTCAAGGCGGGATTCAGCATTTCATGGAGCACCTCTCCGGCCCATTGGCAGCTTTGTGGAAAGATCTCGGGCCGCTTACCGAATTCACTCCGCAGGTTAAGCAGACGATCATCGATGGCGTCCTGCAGGAGGCCGCAGGCCGGTCAATCGACCAGCTTGCTGAGGAGCGAGACGAAGTGCTCTTGGGATTGCTGGCGCTGCGGACAAAGCAGGCCAAACCATATGCGGTCGCTCCGAAGATGGCGAAGGTGAAATAACAGGCCGCGCTCTGTTGAAGCCGATTGACCGACTCTTGATGAACTCACATAAGGAGGACTTCGTGGCCACTGCAATACAGGAAACCAACGCAGCGAAAGCTGGCAAGAAAACGGCACCACTCCCGGCTCCTAATAGCGACTTTTACGGACTCGTCGAGACTCTGTCCGCCGAGGACCTGGCGGTTGTTAGGCAGGTGCGCTCCTTTCTGGAGACGAAGGTCGCGCCAATCATCAACAAATATTGGATCGACGATGCCTTTCCTTTCGAAATAGTGTCCGGCCTTAAGGATCTGAACATCGGCGGGCTTGCAATGAAGGGCTACGGCTGCAGAGGCGGAAGCGTTCTGCTGTTTGGCCTGGTCGCAATGGAGATGGCGCGCGTCGACGTGTCCATTGCGACATTTTTCGGCGTCCACAACGGCCTGGCGATGGGTTCCATTTACCTGGGCGGATCGGAAGAACAAAAACAGAAGTGGCTTCCGCCGATGGCTCGCATGGAAAAGATCGGCTGCTTCGGGCTCACGGAGCCGCTGGTGGGTTCCGGAGCGGCCGGCGGCCTGCTGACTACGGCGAAACGCGAGGGCGACACCTGGGTTCTCAACGGCCAGAAGAAATGGATCGGAAACGCCCCCTGGTGCGATATCTCCATCATCTGGGCGCGCGATTTGGCGGACAACCAAGTCAAGTCATTCATCGTGGAGAACAAAACCACGCCTGGTTTTAAGGTGGACAAAATCGAGAACAAGATTGCGCTCAAGGTAGTCCAGAACGGATTGATCACGATGGAGAACTGCCGGGTGCCGGAGGAAAATCGTCTTCAGGGAGATAAATCGTTCCGTGACACTGCGAGAGTGTTGAAGATGACGCGCTACCTGGTTGGATGGGAGGCCACAGGATGCGCGATGGGCGCCTACGAAAATGCTCTCAAGTACTGCCAGGAGCGTCTGCAATTTGGAAAGCCGATTGGCTCATTCCAGTTGGTACAGGACCTGCTCGCGAGGATGCTCGCAAACATCACAGCGTCGCAATGCCTGGTCGTTCGTATGGCTCAACTACAGGCCGAAGGCAAGCTAACGGACGCCCACGCGGCGCTGGCGAAGGCGTTCACCACGTCCAAGTGCCGTGAGACGGTCGCATGGGCACGGGAGTTGTTGGGTGGCAATGGCATTGCGGCCGACTACAACGTAGCGCGATTCTTCGCGGACGCGGAAGCCCTCTACTCTTACGAAGGTACATTCCAGATGCAGAATCTGATCGTTGGCAAAGCCATCACCGGTTTCAGCGCCTTTGTGTAGAGAGCACGGAACACGGCTAGCCAACGAAGATCAAGTTTTGAGTTTTCCCAATAAGGAGCAAGAGAATGTCGCCGACTGTCACCAAACCGAAGCTCACAAATTCCGACTCCAAAACCACTTCAGGCCGGCTGTTCTTCTTGGATCTCGGCGGTGGCCGCGTGATGTCAGCGAACCCCGACGGCTCCGATCTGAAAACCATCGTCAGCGAAGGTAGAAAACTTCCCGATGGGCTAATTGTCGACGCCGAAGCCGCTCACATCTACTGGACGAACATGGGAAACCCCAACGCGAATGATGGTTCCATCGATCGCTCCGATATCGATGGGAAGAATCTCACGACCATCATTCCCGCGGGTGGCACGTTTACTCCCAAGCAAATCCAACT
>DATNLB010000555.1:0-8933 GCA_035603095.1 Candidatus Acidiferrales bacterium | reverse complement strand
AGGACCTTACGACGCAGTATTGACGGCGACCGGCGGAAAGGCTCCCTACACATGGACGGTTGCCGCCGGTGCGTTGCCCACTGGGCTGACCCTGGCGCCATCTACGGGCGCGATTACCGGAACCCCCACCGCGGGAAGCTTCACTTTCACAATGCAAGTTACGGACTCTAACGCCCCTGCCCTGACGGCGCAGCAGCAGTTCACACTCTCGCCATTCACGGGTCCCGAACGCGGACCCGTAGCGCTGGTGACGTCCAATTTTCGAAACAGCACGCTGGCCAACGCGAATAACGCTCCCGCAGTGGACCTCGCAGTAGTCAACGAGGCCTCCAATAATATTTCCATTCTGTTGGAAAGTGTGGACACCAACGGAAATGTGACTTTTACGGAAGCCACGAACTCGCCGATTGCGGTGGGGACTTCTCCCGTTGCCATCGCCACGGGAGACTTGAATGCCGACGGGGTGCCGGACCTTGCCGTCGTAAACCAGGGCGATAATACTGTCTCGGTCTTGCTGGGAAGCAGCAATTTAGACGGTACATTCACCGACGCTACCGGCTCCCCGCTGCCAACCGCGACGACTCCTGCCGGAATCGTGATCGCCAATTTTGCGAACGGCGCTGTGCCGGACATCGCCGTGACGAACAAGGGCTCGAGCACGCTTGGCGTTTATATTGGTCAAGGAATGGGCACCTTTGCCTCGCGCATCGAACTCAACACTCCTGTGGGGCCCTCCGCACTGATCGCCGTTACATTGACCACCAGTGGACTTCCCGATGCCGCTTTGGTGTCCCAGGATCCCGCCGCTGCCCAGGGCGTGGTGACGGTGATTCAGGATTCCTCGAACTTCGCCAACAGCACCGCCGGCGGCGCGGCGCAGACGCCCTATCCGGCCTCGGAATATGTCGATTTAGGCGTGAAGATAAAAGCAACTCCCACGCTTCATCCCAATAATGAAGTGACTCTGCTGCTCGAGTTCGAAATCCGCGCGCTGGAAGGCTCCAGCGTGAACGGGATCCCCGTCATCTCCAATCGTACTCTGACCCAGACTGTTCGCGTCAGAGAGGACGAACCTACCCTGATCGGTGGTATCACCGATGCGGAAGAAACCCGCTCCATCACGGGCCTGCCGGGCTTCGCGGAAATCCCGGGCGTAGGATACGCGTTCGGCGGTCGGAAGAATTCACTTCAGGATACAGAACTCCTGATCCTCGTCACCCCGCGGAAGCTGCGCCTGGCGGATCATCTCACGCGGACAATTTTCGCGGGTCGCGGCGGCGACACCGGAGGCCGCGGAACCCCCGCTCCAGGCACTCTGCAATCACCTGGAGCACAACCTCCACAGCCCTAAGTCCTAAGTCCGTGAATGACGGAAGACTTAGGGCTATTGCTCTGGCAATCTGAATCTTGCTCGGAAACCACTTTACGCTTTGGCGTGGACGACCTACGGCAGAGCTTCGAACACTACGATCGGCTGGTAAGTGCGCGGCACCACGGCTTCTGCAATGGCAATCAGTTTATCTTGCTGGCTGAATACACGCAGCCGCGGCGGCTTCGGTTCGCCGCCATCGAGCTGCGTCGTGGCGCCAGGAGGCGGCTCGACGCGGCCCGGCTGAAGCTGCGCGAGTGTAATGTTGAACTTCGTGCCATGACGGACGCGCTTTTCGATCACCGGTAAAACGTTAACCCGGGGAAAATTAGCCAGCAGGTTTTCAAGCGGGATTAGACGGTCCGCGAATTTTCCGGCCTGCTTGGCTTCGGCGAGTTCTTCGAGCGTGATGGCTTGTTCCGTCGAAAATTCTCCCACCGCCGTGCGCGTGATTTCCGCGAGGTGCGCGCCACACCCTAGCTTTTGCCCCATCTCATGCGCCAGCGAACGGATGTACGTGCCGGACGAGCACTCGATGACAAAGCGCGCGATGCTGCCCTCAATCTCCCTGAGTTTGTATTCGTAAATCTCGACTTCGACGGCCTTCAGCTCGACGGCCTGTTTTTTTCGCGCCAGCTCGTACGCGGGACGCCCTTTCACTTTCTTCGCGGAAAAGGACGGCGGCATTTGTTCGAACCGCCCGATGCGTTCCGCCGCAAACTTTTCGACGGTCGCGGCGTCCAGCGCTGGCACGGCGTCCGGGCCCTGCGCTTCACCATCGGAATCGTACGTATCCGTCGCGAAGCCGAACCGAAAGCCCGCCTCATATCGCTTGCGGCGTCCGGCGTAGAACTGCACCAGCCGCGTGGCCCGGCCGAGCAGCAGCACAAGAACGCCCGTCGCCAGCGGATCGAGCGTGCCCAGATGTCCGATTTGCCGGAAGCCTGCCAAATGGCGCACCGCATCGACCACGTCGTGCGACGTTTTCCCTTTCGGCTTGTTGATGACGAGCGCGCCGTCGATCGGCGCCGGCTGTGGCTGTCGTGGCATTTTTGGAGTGATCAGTAGTCAGTTCTCAGTTTTCAGATGTAGACAGTTATCGGCTTCAGTCTTGGTTTTTCGCACACTTTTCGTAGTTCTGTGTTTTTAGTTTTGACACTCAGACATGATCGAATTTAACTCGATTGCGTTCCTGCTGTTCCTCCACCCGGGCTTCAGAACGTAGGGACAGCAACCACCGAGGCTTTCCTTTTTTCGGAACTGAAAACCGATAACTGATCACGGAAAACTCTCAAGGCGCGGGCGGACTGTCCTTCTTCATTTCCTTCAAGAGCCGCTCGATGCGCTCGAGGTGCTCTTGGGAAAGATCCAGCGTAAAATGCAATTCGGGCACGCGGCGAAGCTGCAGCCGCTCGACCAGCTCTCGCCGGATGTATCCGGAAGCATGTTCGAGCGCCTTGATCGCGTCCGATTGCTCCTTGTTCGTCCCCTTGACGCTGATGAATACCCGCGCGTGCTTCATGTCCGGCTGCACGCGCACTTCGCTGGCGACCACGCTTACTTCCAGCCGCGGATCTTTTAGTTCCCCCGCCAGCATGGCGTTGATCTCGTGGGCGATCTCCTCGCCCACGCGTTCGTGTCGGTGATTGGCTGGACTCATCGGGGCCCCTGAAACACTCTCTAAACAATCTCGACCGCTTGATTGATTAAAAATGAGCCGAGGATGCGGTCCGCCTCGTCCAGAACTTTCTGCAGCACTTCCCTCAAGTGCTTCTCTTCATTCGAAATCGTCACGATCCCGACGACCGACCTCTGCCACGTGTCGTGATGCTCCAGCTCGGCCACCGCCACATTGAAATCCCGCCGCAACTTGTCCTTCAAGCTGCGCAGTACCTGCCGCTTGTCCTTCAGCGATTGCGCGTCCGGGATGTGCAGCTCGAGGGTGAGCAGACCGACCGGCATGAGCGGCTCCGGGGGACAGCTTGGCGGATTATTTCTTGCCGGAGGACCCGCCGCCCTGTCCGGCGGCTTCCGCGGCGCTCATCTTGCTAACGCTGAAGCATTCCAGGATATCGCCGACCTTCACGTCGTTGAAATTGGCGACGCCCGCGCCGCATTCGAAACCAGTGCGGACCTCGCTGGCATCATCCTTGAATCGCTTCAGAGAGTTGAGCTTCGACGTGTAGATGACCGCACCGTCGCGCAGCACGCGGACCTGCGCGTCGCGCTTCAGGATGCCATCGACCACGTAGCAGCCCGCAATCGTCCCTGCGCCTTTGACGCGGAACGTGTTGCGCACTTCCGCGCGGCCCAAATACGTTTCCGTGACCACCGGCTCGAGCAGGCCTTCCATGGCCTTCTTCAGCTCGTCGGATACTTCGTAGATGATCGTGTGCGTACGGATGTCCACGTGCTCCTGCTGCGCCAGGTCCAGCGCCTTGCGGTCCGGCCGCACGCCGAACGCAATCACAATCGCGCCGGACGCGGAAGCGAGCAGCACGTCATTTTCCGTGACTGCGCCGACGCCCGATCCGATGATCTTCAGCTTCACCTGGTCCGTCGAAAGCTTCGGTAGCATCTCACTGAGCACTTCGACGGAGCCCTGCACGTCACCCTTTATCACAATTCCCAATTCCTTGACGTCTCCGGCCTTCAGTTGCTCGTGGAGCTGGTCGAGCGTGATGCGCGAGCCGCTGATGCGCGCCATCGCCGCGTCGCGCTGCTTGCCCTGGCGGTACTCGACGACGTGCCGCGCTTTGGCTTCGTCGGTGACCTGGAAGAGGTCCCCCGCATCCGGCACACCTTGCAAACCGAGCACTTCGACGGGCGTGGATGGGGGCGCATCATTGACGACCCGGCCGCGATCGTCAAACATCGCGCGGACTTTCCCGAAAACCGACCCGCAGATAAAGAAGTCGCCGGAGTTCAGCGTGCCATTCTGTATCAGAATCGTAGCCACCGGGCCGCGTCCCTTATCCACGCGCGATTCGAGCACCGTGCCCGTCGCGGGCGCGTCGGGATTGGCCTTGAGTTCCCGCAAATCAGCGACCAGCAAAATCGTCTCGAGAAGCTTCTCGATGCCCTGCTTCTTTTTCGCGGAAACTTCCACGAACTCCGTGTCGCCGCCCCATTCCGCGGGCATCAGGCTGTTTTCCGTGAGCTGCCGCTTCACGCGCTCCAGTTGCGCTTCCGGCTTGTCAATCTTGTTGATCGCCACGATGATGGGAACCTTCGCGGCTCGCGCGTGGTCGATGGCTTCTTTCGTTTGCGGCATGACGCCGTCATCGGCGGCCACCACCAGCACCACGATATCGGTGACCTTCGCGCCTCGCGCGCGCATACGGGTAAACGCTTCGTGACCCGGCGTATCGACGAACACCACGGCGCGATCATGGACGACTACCTTGTAAGCGCCGATGTGCTGCGTGATGCCGCCCGCTTCGCCCGCGGCAACATCCGCTTCGCGAATGGCGTCGAGCAAACTCGTTTTGCCGTGATCGACGTGGCCCATGACGGTGACGACCGGCGGCCGCGGCTTCAAACTCTCCTTGGTCTCTTCCTTCGCAACCTCGAGCACCATCTCTTCTTCCAGGGAGACGACGCTCACTACGCCGCTGAAAGACTCGGCAAGTGTCGTGGCCGTAGGGACATCCAGTGCCTGGTTGATGCTGGCGAAAACGCCCCGGTCGAGCAGGTTTTTCAAGAGCTCCTTGGCGCGCACGTCCAGTTTTTCCGCAAGTTCGCGAATCGTGATGCCTTCGGTGATTGTCACTTCGCGCGGCGGACGCGGCTCCGGCGGCGCGATAACCGCGGCGGCAGAACTGCGGCCCGCGCCCGGACGCTGCCGTGTCGGGTGCAGTTTGCGCTCACCCTCTTGCTCGCGCTTATCCAGAACGGGACGTTGGCGCTGGGTGGGCTTGCGAGTGTAAAGCGGCTTGCCCGGCTCTGCCTTCGGCGGCAGTTTCTCTGGAAACGGCGGCGGTAGCATTCCCGGACGCCCGGGGGCACGAGGGCCGGGGCGCGTACCTGTGGGCATCGGGCCACGGCGCTGCTCAAAAGGCCGCGATTGTGGTCCGCCCGGACCGCCAGTGCTGCCGGATCGAGGCGTGAAAGGCCGTCCCTGGCCGGATTGCTGTGGACGCATCGGCTGCCCGGGACGCGGGCCACCCGAGCGCGAGCCCTGCGACGTATCGGGCAAAGGCCCGCGATTGCCAGTAGGCATTGGACCGCGATTTCCTGTCGGCAATGGCCGAGCCGGAGCGCCCGGTCTTGCCGACGCGCCGGGACGTCCGGGCGCGGCGCCGGGCGCAGCAGCTGCGGGACGCATGGCAGAAGGCTGTTTGCCGGACGGCGCTGCGGATCGTGCTGGTGTAGCGAGTCGCGCCGCTGCAGTTGTTGCTGGGGCTCCTGTCGGCGCAGGCGGACGAATCGGAGTTGCTGCCGGAGCAGTCGTTGCGGGTGCAGCAGGCTTCGCGACCGGCGGCAACGCTGCGGGCGCAGGAGCCGGCGCCTTGGGTGCTACTGGAGCCGCGGGCGCTTCCGGCGCGATTGGCTTTGCCACCGGCGCAACGGGAACCGCAGGTGCGCTCGGTTTCGCTGCGGCTGGCGCGACACTGGCTTGGGGTGGTGCAACAGCGGGCGCACTAGGCCTCATCCGCGCGGCCTTCGCAGCCGCGTCCTTCGCTTCTTTTTCTGCTTTGGCAGTCGCTTCCACTTGGGCTTCGGCTTCGGCGGCTCCCTGAAGGTTCTTGCGCACTTTCTCCGCGACGTCCGCGGGGATCGAGCTCGAGTGCGTCTTCTTTTCCGTGACGCCGTAACCGGGCAACAGGTCAATGATGGCCTTAGCCTTGACCTCGAGTTCGCGGGCCAGCTCGTTAATTCGGACTTGATTTACGTCGGTCATGCTCTCCGTTCTCGACTACGACTTCGCCTCTTCCGCCTGCTCCGCATCGCCTTCACTGCTGGCGGGCGCAACTTCTGCAACGGTTTCTGTAGCTGTCTCCGCCGGATTTTCCTCAGTTGCGTCGGCAGTCTCAGGGGCTATTGCCGTCTCTGCGGTAGCAGCTTCGGCTTCGGCTGCAACGGCAGCTTCGCCTTCTTCGGCTGGAGCTTCCCCACCCGCAGCGGCTTCGCCGGTCGCGGCAGCCGCTTCGGCGCCGCCTTCGTAGAAGCGATTCACGGCCTGATAAATCTTGTCCACCATCTTTTCGCCGATGCCTGGAATTTCCATCAATTGCTCCGGCGTCATTCCGGCGAGCTTCTCCACGGAATTGATCCCAGCCGCTTCAATCTTCTCGATGGTTTTTGCGCCCACGCCCGCCAGTGACGTCAACGGCGTCACCGGCGCGGTCAGCGCGGTCATCTGCTCTTCGATTTCCTGGCGCTTCTCTTCCTCGCTCTTGATGTCGATGTCCCAGCCGATCAACTTGCTTGCCAGGCGTACGTTCTGCCCCTTCTTGCCGATGGCCAGCGAAAGCTGCGAATCTTCGACGATCACTTCGAGCTTCTTGTTCTCCGGGTCGGTGATCTGCACGCGCGTCACTTTCGCGGGGCTCAAGGCCTTCTGCGCGAACGCCACCGTCTCCTCGTTGTAAGGAATAATGTCAATCTTCTCGCCGCGCAGCTCGCGGATGATCGATTGCACGCGCATTCCTTTCATGCCTACGCACGCGCCCACCGGATCGACGTCTTTATCGCGGCTCATCACCGCCACTTTCGTGCGCTCGCCAGCTTCCCGCGCGGCAAAACGGATCTGCACCGTGCCGTCGTAAATTTCCGGCACTTCCATTTCGAACAAGCGCTGCACCAGGCTCGCATCCGCTCGCGAAACGATCACCTGCGGCCCCTTCGCCGCGCGGTCCACCATCTTGATGACCACGCGCAACCGTTCGCCGATGTTGTAGGTTTCCAGCTTCGATTGCTCGCGCTTCGGCAACCGCGCTTCCGTGCGGCCCATGTCCACGATCAGGTCCGGACCCTCGGCGCGCTTCACGATCACGGTGACCAGCTCGCCCACGCGCGTGTGATATTCATTGAAAATCGTGTCGCGCTCGGCCTCGCGCACTTTCTGCAGAATCACCTGCTTGGCTGTCTGCGCTGCGATGCGTCCAAGTACATCCGTGGGCTTAGCCGCCACAATCTCCGTGCCGACCTCCGCCGCCGGATTCTTTTTCTTAGCGTCCGCCAGGCTGATCTCTTTTTTCGGGTCGGTCACTTCTTCGACGACCATGTGCACCGAAAACACATCCACCTGGCCGGTTTCCTGGTTGAACTTCGCTCGCAGGTCCTCTTCGGTCTTGTAATATTTCCGCGCCGCCACCACCATCGCGTCTTCAATCGCCGACACCACCACTTCCGGCTCGATGTGCTTCTCGCGGCTCAGCATTTCAATCTGTTGGTAGAGCAAATTCGCCATGTCTCGTTCCTAAAATCTCCGCTTCGCAATCCCGCAATTTCTCTTCGTGCCTCGCGGCTTACTCGCAGTGTTCTTTGCGCTCTTGGGTTTTCTCTGCGCCTCTCAGCGTCCTCTGCGTCGCTGCGTTATCTTTATCCTTCTTCTCTGTCTTCTCTGTGGTCTCTGTGTCCTCAGTGCCCTGTGTGTTAAATCTTTTTTCTTTGGACCTTTAACTGCCGACTGTCAACTCTCGGTTCTCTTCAAAACTCCACCACCAGATTCGCCTTTCGAATCGCCTCGAGCGGCACCTCGACCGTTCGCGCTTCCTTGCCCTTCAGCTCCACGCGGACTTTCCCATCCGCAAATCCTGCCAGCCGCCCTTCAAAAAACTTCGCCTCGCCCACCGGCTCGCTGGTCGAAATCTTCGCCAGCCTCCCCGCAAAGCGTTCGAAATCCGCGGGCTTCTTCAGCGCCCGGTCCAGGCCCGGCGAACTCACCTCCAGCAAGTACCCCGGCCCGGGAATCAGCTCCTCAACGTCGAGGATCACGCTCAATTGCTTGCTGACGCGCTCGCAATCGGAGTGGCTGATCTGGACAACCTCCGTCGCCCCCATCTCCCCAGCCGAATCACTCATCGCCGCCGTCGGCTTCGGAATTCGATCGATGTACACCCGCAGGAACCGCTGCTTGCCGACTTTCCATTCGACATCAACGATTTCCAGGCCTTCCGAACGCGCCACCCTCTCGGCAGCGCCGCGGATTTTTTCCAAATCCACGTAGAGACTCCCCGACCTTAGCCGGTCCGCAGTGCACTCCAACCGGCGCCAACAAAAAAGTGGGCTTGCGCCCACTCATCGTGCGACCCGCTTCAGAGCGAAAATAGAGTATATTCCCGCTGCACGGTAAAAGCAAGATACGGGGCCCGGAGGCCCGGAGTCCCCTGGGAGCACCAGCATCCTTGCTGGCGTTTCTCTCCCCCTCTTTGTAATGGCGGGTCTTTAGACCCGTGTCTGTGTAGGGGCGGGGCTTGCCCGCCCGCTTCAACCCCTCCACCTAGCACAGGGTTTGGGAAGAGAGGTTAATGCCGAAAGATCAGTCTTTCGAGGACGCGGTTGTGTGTTTAGCAGCGTCGGCGTTCTTCTCTTGAATTGGCAACGCGGAAGGAGCGGA
>DATNLB010000271.1:0-2381 GCA_035603095.1 Candidatus Acidiferrales bacterium | reverse complement strand
GATCGGCGGAGACGAAGCTAGGTTGGTCGGCCATTGAAGTTCCTCCAAGTAAGAATCCGGTCGATGCGCGCACCACCGCTACCAAGCTGTCTGAACGGCCGGTTTACATCAGCACCCCTTTCGATGAACGATGAGACCGGTCGGTTTCATTTATTTTGTGATAAAGTGGCGTCTAGAGACCAGTCGGTCGCATAGAGCGGCGACAACGGACCCGCAACCTAAGCATCGGTGAGGATTTATGGATCAGGCAAAGACGAACGACGTTCCGGTAGCACGGCTGATCGGATTTGAAGCGAAAGAGATTGCGGATGGACGAGCAGTTGTCACGCTGGCAGCCGGACAACAACATGCTAATCCCATGGGGACACTCCACGGGGGAATACTTTGCGATATTGCTGACGCAGCGATGGGAATGGCGTTTGCAAGCACACTCGCGCCCGGCGAATCCTTCACAACGATCGAGCTAAAGATCAATTTCTTTCGTCCCGTGTGGGAGGCTCGCCTGCGAGCTGAAGGCAAAGTAGTGCGACGGGGCAGCACCGTTGGCTATATTGAGTGCGAGATCACGGATGAAGGCGGGGGCCTGGTTGCGAAGGCGGCCTCGACTTGCATGGCCCTGAGAGGCGACCGCGCCAAGGGACGCTAGACTCCATCCCCATCGGTTACTTAGATGGAACTCGCACTTCCGTTTCGAAATAGTTGTCGAGATGGGCCTGGACGGCGCGCAGTGCTTCCTCAGTTCGTTCCAGACGGTAGACCATGATGGCGCCCTCGAGGGAAGAAATGATGAGAGTCGCGAGCTTCTTTGCGTTGACCTTCGGGCGAATTTCCCGCGATTTGATTCCGGCCCTGATCATCGAAATAAGGTAGCTCTGCCAGCCACGCAAGGCCTTGCGCGCGCGCTCGCGCAGAACAGAATTGCCGTCATCGGTATCGATCGCCGTGTTGAGCAATGGACAGCCACCGGGAATAATTCCCCGGCGTTCAACAAAATTCGCAACCAACTGCTTGAGTCTGTCGACGGCATTCGAGATGGTGTCCAGATCCTGGATCCGCGAGCCAAAAGCTTCTCGCCAGGCGTAGTCAAAGGCCTCGGCAGCTAGCGCCTGTTTGCTGGAGAAGTGCCGGTAGATCCCGCCTTTTTCGAGACCGGTCGCCTTCATCAGATCAGAGAGGGCAGCTCCGTCATAACCTCGCTGATTGAAGATCGGCGCGGCCTTACGAATGATTTCCTGGCGGGTCTGCTCGCCTTTCCGCATATCCTTACCCTCTCCAACTCCATTGTGCGACCGATTGGTCGCTTGCTGAATCATACCAGACATTTGATGAGACCGACCGGTCTCTTGTTGCATCCAAGAAACCGGGCAACGTATGAGCGCTACCACAGGTTCCATTTTCTTCCCGAATGTGGCTGCAACGCGGCCTGCCATCAATCCGTGGATCATCGCCGTCACCGTCACCCTGGCGACCTTCATGGAACTGCTCGACACGGCCATAGCAAATGTCGCGTTGCCCCATATTGCCGGCGGCCTAGCCGTGAGCTATGACGAGAGCACTTGGGTCCTGACAAGCTATCTGGTATCAAACGCCGTCGTACTTCCGCTTTCTGCGTGGCTGAGCCGCGTCTTCGGGCGGAAACGCTACTACATGCTTTGTGTCGTGCTCTTCACGTTGAGCTCTCTGCTATGTGGCCTCGCTCCCTCATTGGCCCTACTCATTTTCTTTCGCGTTCTGCAGGGTGTCGGTGGCGGCGGGCTGGCTCCGGTGGAGCAGGCCATTCTCGTGGACACGTTCCCTCCGCAGAAGCGGCCCGCGGCCTTCGCTCTCTACAGCATGGCCATCGTGACTGCCCCCGTGATCGGCCCGCCGCTCGGTGGTTGGATCACAGACAACTGGAGTTGGCGTTGGATCTTCTTTATCAATATTCCCATCGGGATTGTGTCTCTGCTCCTGACGAACCGGCTCGTTTCCGACCCCCCGGAGTTCACGCGCGAAGTCGAAGCTGCGCGGAATGGCGGCCGGCTTCGGATTGATGGCCTGGGGATTTTTCTGGTGGCCCTCGGCTTCGCGTGCCTGGAAGTTGTCCTCGATCGCGGCCAGACGGAAGATTGGTTCGAAAGCCGTTTTATTGTCTCGTTCTTTTCGATCGCGCTCGTGGCGCTGATTGTGGCCGCGTTTTGGGAGTGGCGGCATCCCGACCCCGTGGTCGAAATTCGCCTGCTCGCAGACCGGAACTTTGCCATCGCGAACGTTTACTATTTCCTTTTTGGCTTTGCCCTATTCGGATCGACGGTGTTGATTCCGCAGATGCTCCAGAGCCTTTATGGCTACACCGCCACCGATGCAGGACTCGTTCTTGGACCTGGTGCATTCGTCATCGT
>DATNLB010000615.1:0-7627 GCA_035603095.1 Candidatus Acidiferrales bacterium | reverse complement strand
CGAAAACTTGTTGGCGGAGGGTACAGCAGTCCCCCGGATACGAGGAACACTTCGAATTCCGCAGCATCGTTTATGGAGATCCCTGGAGCGCGCCACTGGCGTCGAACCCCACACGCTCTCCGCTGCACTCGACAATTAGATTCTTGCTTCGCAGATCGTCGAGCACTTCCAGGATGTCCGTCTTTATGATTTCGGCGGGGGCGTCATATTCCTTCGCCAGCATGCCAACCATTTCCGCCATCCTATGCGTTCCGTCGCACAGCTCCCAAATTCTGCTACCCACCTCGTTCAGCGCGTAGTAGCTCCCGTCATCCATGTTGAAGAGAAGCACTTCCTCCGACCCCTTCTGGACGATGATCTGCTCGTGGCGTCTGGGGCAGCCATCGAAGTTTGTCGTCTTTTTCATCGTTTTTCTCGGCTATTCGATCGCTTGGCCCTTCTCATCTGAGGCCGTCGCTATTGGTGGTTCCCATGCAACCATGCGTACAGCTTTCCCATGCGCGTTTTTACGTAGCTGTGCGCGAAAATTCAGCGGTTGTTTCCAACGGCAAGAAGTCGGTTCGGACCCGCTAAATTAGCGCTCCTTGCTCTCGCATGTCCTCATTGCCGGTCTGTTCAAAAACTGAACTTGGTAACCAGCCTCAAAAGGCCCAAACACCTTAGGCGCGGCTTGATATATTTCTTCATGGTTAACTCCACCCTTCCAGTTTCGCCTCTAAATCACGTACAAAAGCCTCTCTGTAACGTTCGAGATGCTTTTCGATGTAGGTGGGGTGAGCAGTTTTCGCGCATTTTGCTCGCTGCATGCCGTTCCCCTCTGGCTCCAGCGGCGCCTCAAGGAGGGGGACAGAATGAAGCGCATGAACTATTGGCAACAAAAACTCCCGCTTTCACTACACAAGATGGGGATACTAGAAGGCTCAGAAATATTTGTCTGTTCAAAATTGCACAACACTGCGCTAATCCAGGTGAATTCAATTCATCTACAAACCCCGCGGATTGCGGGGCAGATTTGGGGTGATGCCAAACTGCTTGGAGCCCCAGTCGCAAAGGTCTTCGAGGACTGGGATCAATGTCTGGCCGGAGGGAGTGAGCGAGTAGGTGACCTTCGGGGGCGAGGAGCGCACTGCCCTTCTGTTGACGACGCCATCCTTTTCCAATTCACGCAGCTGCGCGGTGAGGACTTTTTCGCTGACGCCTCGCAGAAGATTGCGGAGTTCGGCGAAGCGCAGCGGGCCAAAAGAAAGTCGCCAGACTGCCTGGACTTTCCACTTGCCGCTCAGGACGTTGATGGTCGCCTGAACCGGACAGCCGTGGTGAACCTTCATCGGGGCTCCGGGCTTACAAATTTGTGCGTACTTCACCGCGGTACATGGCCGTTATACCATGTCCTTCGAGTATTCGGCCCGCACAAGTCAGCGTATTTCGGCCGGCCGTCGCGAGACGCAGAAAGTGGGAGCTAAAAATGATTCTCATCACGGGTGCCAGCGGAAGTGTTGGCAAAGTTGTTTTGCAGGAAGCTTGCCGGAAGGAGTCCAACGTCCGCGCCATGTACAGGTCAAAGGAGGAGGCCGCGAAGGCGCCCCCTGCATGCGAGGCCGTGCTTGCCGATTATTCGGACAAGCAGAGCCTGCGCAAGGCGCTGGTTGGAGTGACTTCGGTATATGTTGTGTGTTCTCCGATTCCGCAGCTTGTGGAATTGGAGAGCAATATGCTGGACGCGTGCAAGGAATCCGGGGTGAAGCACGTGGTGCTTAATTCCGCGCTGGGAGCGGGAGACTACCCGAAATCGTTTCCGGGCTGGCACCGCAAGGTGGAAGACAAGCTCAAGGCAACCGGAATGAGCTGCACGATCCTGCGGCCCAATGGGTTTCTGCAGAACATCGTTACGTACAACGCTCCCAGCATTCGGGCCCAAGGCGCATTTTACGCGGCCATGGGTGACGCGAAGGTCAGCTATCTGGACGTTGGTGACATCGCCGTTGTCGCCGTCAAAGCACTTCAGGCAGGCGCGCACGCGGGAAAGACCTACGAATTGAATGGGCCGGAAGCGATATCGAACCAAGAGCTGGCGAAGCGAATTTCCAAGGCCGCCAGGCGCACGGTGAATTACGTGGACATTCCGGAATCGGCGCAGCGCGAGGCGATGCTCGGCCTGGGTATGCCGGAGTGGCAAGTGACCGCGCTCCTGGAACTTCAGCATTATTACAAGCAAGGTGGCGGCGCGAAAACGGATGGCCTGCTAAAAACTCTGATCGAACGCGCTCCCGTGACGCTCGATCAGTATCTGACCGCCAATGCGCGGGAATTTCGAGATCACGCCGCGTCCGCCTGAGGAAGGAGCGCCACGATGAACGGAGCGGCTGGACCATCCGAAGTCAAGAATCCCAAAACAGGCATGACCCACCCGGAGATGAAAGAATTCATCCGCAATCATTTTGAAGAATTCGTGAACCGGAAAAACCTGCGCATCGGTGAAGTGAATTTCTCGCCCGGCTTTGTCGCCAGGGCGAACGTTGTCGCGTCCGTGCTACACTCACCGTTCGCGTCATGCGCATCCTGGACCGGTATATCATCCGCGAAGTTTTCCGCCACGCACTTCTCGGACTTGTCGTCTTTACCTTTGTATTTTTCGTGCCCCAGCTTGTGCGCTTGATGGAGCTTTTTGTTCGTCACAGCGGTTCCGGCGCGCAGGTTCTGAAGCTTTTTCTCTGCATATTCCCCGCCGTATTTGTATTTACCGTGCCGATGGCTACGCTGATCGGCGTGCTCTTGGGGCTCGGGCGAATGTCCGCTGACAGCGAGATCATTGCGCTTACGGCGCTGGGCATCGGACGGCGCCGGATTCTGCTTCCCGTCGGCGTCCTGGCGCTCACCGGTGCGCTAGTAACTCTGGCAATGACGGCCTGGCTTGGACCGCTGGCCCTGCGGACGTTCCGTTCCCTGCAGGCCGATTTGATCACTTCGCAGATTTCCTTTCAGTTACAACCTCGCGTTTTCGACGAGCGCTTCCCGCGCCTGGTTCTCTACGTCAACGATGTCACGGCCAGCGGCACGCAATGGCACGGCGTATTTCTGGCGGAAACGGGTGGAGAGGGCGGTTCGCGAGTGACGCTGGCGGAGAACGCCATTGTCATCGCCGAACCGAAACAGGGAAAGGTGGAGCTCCATCTGCAGGGCGGCACGACGCACGAATTCTCTCGCGAAGACGCAGATCACTACTCCGTCACGGCATTCGGCCGGAGCGACTGGCCCATCGAGTTTAGCGGCCTGGCAGTTGCCCAGCCGCGCCAGCTCAACAATCCCGAGCGCTCGGTTCGCGAGCTTTTGACTGATAGCGGCCCTGGTTGGCGCGAAGCCCGCGTGGAACTGCACCGCCGCTTTGCGTTTCCGATTGCCTGCTTTGCCTTTGCGCTGGTCGCCGTTCCACTGGGCGCGCAGCCTCGGCGCGGCGGCCGCGCGGCCGGGGCATTGCTCGCGGTGATCCTCATCTCCTCTTATTATTTGCTGTCCGTCCTGGGGGCGGGGCTTGCGCGGCAAGGCACGCTGACGCCCGCAGCGGGAATCTGGATCGCCAATGCTGTTCTTTTCGCGCTAGGGCTCACGCTCATGCCGCGGATGCAGCAATTCCGCGGCGAAACCCTGTGGCTCCGGCCGATGATTTATCTGGAATCCAGAAAGCGGCTGTTACGACGCCGGAGAACGCAAGCTCGCGCCAGAGCCGCCACGGCAAACGGAGTGAATGGCGAGCGCGTAAAGCAGGAAATCCTCGCGAGATCCAGCGGAAGTTTCCCGCAATTGATCGACATGTATGTATTGCGGCGTTTCCTTTATTATTTTGCCCTGCTGATGGCGGCGTTTGTCTTTCTTTTTGAGACCTTCACGTTCTTCGAGTTACTCGACGACATTGCGCGCCATCGCGTTCCCTTTCTGATCGTAGTCAATTATTTCTTTTACCTGACTCCCTATCTCCTTTACCAGCTGGCGCCCCTGGGGGCGCTGGTCGCCGTACTGGTGACTCTGGGGATCATGAGCAAGAACAATGAAATCGTGGCCATCAAAGCCAGCGGCATCAGTATGTACCGTCTGGCGGTGCCGCTGCTTCTTGCGGGGCTGGCCCTGGCCGTAACCATGATCGTGCTCGACGACACCTATCTTCCCTTCGCAAGTCAGCGACAGGATGCTCTGCGCAACCAGATCAAGGGCAAGCCTCCCCAAACGTATACTCACCCGCAGCGCTGGATCTTCGGTGAAAACTCAAAAATCTACAATTACGATCTCTTCGACCCCACCCAGAATCTTTTTGGCGGGCTCACCGTGCTGGAAATCGATCCGGCGACGTTTCAGGTTCGGCGGCGCATCTTTGCATCGCGCGCCCGGTGGTCGGAAACGCCAAAGGTGTGGGTGCTCGAAGGCAGCTGGGTGCGCGATTTTGCAGACGGCACGATTGTCCGGTACGAGCGGCTTCCGCCGGTCACCTCACTGCCGGAGCTCACCGAGCCCCCCAGTTATTTCAACCGGGAAGTTCGGCAGGCGTTCCAGATGAGCTGGCGCGAATTGCGGAGATATATCGAAGGATTGCATCGTGCGGGTTTCGACGTCTCAACTCTTACCGTGCAGTGGCACGAAAAGATTGCCTTCCCGCTCCTCGCGCCGGTGAGCATGCTTCTCGCAATCCCGTTTGCTTTTCTGGTGGGCACGCGCGGCGCGGTGGGAGGCGTGGCGCTTGGAGTTGGATTCGGAATCGTTTATTGGTCGGTGGCCAAACTTCTGGAGGCCATGGGCGGAGTTGGCCAGCTTCCGCCGTTTCTGGCAGGGTGGTCACCCGACATCATTTTCTTTTTCCTGGGCTTGTACTTTTTCTTCAAAATGCCGACGTAGAAATAAGGAAGTCGCCGAACGAACGGAGATTGTAGGAAAGTCTGCGCGCCGACGACTTCAAGTATTACTTCAGGTCGGTTCGAATCGATTTCTTTCGTTACTTAGTCTTCTTTTTCTTCGCCTGCTTTTCTTCAACTACTACTTGAGCTGCCGCCAAGCGCGCAATGGGCACGCGGAACGGAGAAGCGCTGACGTAGTCCATTCCAACCTGGTGGCAAAACTTCACACTGTCCGCATCGCCGCCATGTTCGCCGCAAATGCCGATCTTCAGTTTGGGGCGCGTCTTGCGCCCCTGTTCGATGCCCCAGCGCATCAACATTCCCACGCCCTTGGTATCCAGCGTCTGGAAAGGATCCGCGCTGAATACAGCGGCTTTCTTCTCGTCCACGTAATCCGGCAGAAAGCGGCCGGCGTCGTCGCGGGAAAGACCCATGGTAGTTTGCGTAAGATCGTTGGTTCCGAATGAGAAGAATTCCGCTACTTCCGCGATTTCTCCCGCCAACAAGGCAGCGCGCGGCAACTCGATCATGGTTCCGACAAGATAGTCGAGCTTGATTCCGGACTTCTTGATGAGATCATCGGCGACGCGGCGCGTCGCCTGTTCGAGAATCAACAGTTCTTTCCGGTCCAGAACGAGGGGGTGCATGATCTCAGGTAATACTTTAATTCTGCCTCTTTGGCATTCGATGGCCGCTTCGATGATGGCGCGCACTTGCATCTCCAGAATCTCGGGATAAGTGATGGCGAGGCGGCAACCGCGGTGGCCTAGCATGGGGTTGGCTTCGTGCAACTGTTCGACGCGGCGCACCACGATTTGGACATCGATCTTCAGATCGCGCGCCAGTTCTTCCTGCTTGGCACGCTCGTGCGGGACGAACTCGTGCAGCGGCGGGTCAATCAATCGGATGGTGACCGGGAGGCCGTCCATGGCTTTGAAGATGCCGACGAAGTCGCGCCGCTGGAACGGGAGCAATTTGTCCAATGCCTTGACGCGCGCTTCCCTATTGTCGGCGAGGATCATCTCCTGGATGGCGCGCTGGCGCTCGTGGCTCCGCTCCGGCTGCTCGAAATCGGTGAAGAACATGTGCTCTGTGCGGCACAGACCAATACCCTCCGCCCCGAACTCGATGGCCTTGCGAGCGTCTTGCGGAGTGTCGACGTTCGTGCGGACCCGGAGGCGGCGCGTCTCATCGGCCCATTTCATGAGCGTTTCGTAGGACTTGGGAAGCTGCGGAACGACCAGAGGCATTGCTTCGGTGTAGACCACACCTTCGCCGCCATCGAGGGTAATCCACTCCCCTTCCTTCACGACCTTGCCGTTGGTGGACATCGACAACGATTTGTAATCGATGTCCAATTTTTCGGCGCCGACCACGCAACACTTGCCCCAGCCGCGCGCGACGACTGCCGCGTGGCTGGTCTTGCCGCCTGTGGCGGTCCGAATGCCTTGCGCAACAGCCATGCCGCCGACGTCTTCGGGGCTGGTTTCGCGACGTACCAGGATCACTTTCTCGCCGCGTGCGGCCCAGTCTTCCGCTCTCTGCGCGGAGAAGACGACTTTGCCGACGGCTGCGCCGGGCACGGCATTGATGCCGGTAGCCAGTATTTTCGAGGACAGGGATTTCTTGTCGACCTTGGCATCGATCACCGGATAGAAGAGCCGTTCGATGTCTTCGGGTTTGACGCGGAGGATGGCTTCTTCCCTGGTAATGAGCTTTTCGTTGGCCATGTCGACAGCGATTCGAAAGGTGGCCGCGGGAGCACGCTTGCCGGTGCGCGTCTGGAGCATGTAGAGCTTGCCGTCCTCGACGGTGAACTCCATGTCCTGCATGTCGCGATAGTGCTTCTCAAGTTTTACTCGAACTTTCTCGAGCTGTGCGTATACCCTGGGCATGATCTTTTGCATTTCGCCCAGAGGCATGGGGGTTCGAATACCGGCCACCACGTCTTCTCCCTGGGCGTTCACAAGGAAGTCGCCATAGAAGATTTTTTCGCCCGAGCTCGGGTCGCGTGTGAAGCAGACGCCGGTGCCGGAAGTGTCGCCGGTATTCCCGAATACCATTTGAACGACGTTGACGGCGGTGCCGAGAAGCCCGGTGATTTTTTCGACGCGGCGATAGGTGACCGCCTTTTCCGCCATCCAGGAGCCGAACACCGCCCCGATGGCGCCCCAAAGTTGGTCAATGGGATCGTCCGGAAAGTCCTTCCCGGATTGCCGGCGAAAGTACGCTTTGTATTCCGCCACCAATTCCTTCCAGCCGCTGGCGGGCACTGCGGTATCTTCCTTAACGCCGAGCCGGTCTTTCATGGCTCCAAGCCTGCGTTCGAGATCTTCCTTCGACATACCCATGACGACGGTCGAATACATCTGTACAAAGCGGCGATAGGCATCGTAAGCAAATCGTTCGTTCCTGGTAACGGTGGCGAGGCCTTCGACGGAGCGGTCGTTCAAGCCGAGATTGAGAATGGTCTCCATCATTCCCGGCATGGAGCGGGCGGAACCGGAGCGCACGCTGACGAGGAGCGGGTTCTTCGGATCTCCGAGTTTCTTTTTCGTGGTGCGTTCGAGCTTGGCGACGTTATCGGCGACTTGCTTCTTCAGCTCCGGAGGATACTTCCTGCCGTTTTTGTAAAAGTAATCGCACACTTCCGTGGAGATGGTGAAACCGGCGGGCACCGGCAGGCCGATCTTGGTCATCTCGGCGAGACCGGCGCCTTTGCCGCCGAGAAGATCGCGCCAGGTTCC
>DATNLB010000544.1:0-2461 GCA_035603095.1 Candidatus Acidiferrales bacterium | reverse complement strand
TCGTAGTTGCCAACGTCTTCCAGATAAACCTGGACATAGACAACATGCTCCATGTTCAAACCAGCGGCTTCGACAATCGCTTTGATGTTTTCGAGCGCCTGGCTTGCCTGTTCTTCAAATTTGTCCGGCATAGTGCCGTCGGAGCGTTGGGCCCCCTGCCCCGAAATGTACACGTAGTCGCCCGCGTCGACTCCGGCTGAGCGCACGGAGTTCGAGGGCTTCCCTCCCTGAGGAATTTCGACCGGGTGCATCTGAGCCTGTAAGTTACTCGCTGCCAATAACAGAATTCCCAGCAAACATTGCCGCATGTGAAATTTTCTCTCGTTTGGCACTTTGCGAATCCTCATGATGACTAAGCGGCAGGTGCAGCCTTTCGAGCGGAAGTCAGAAGCTCACGAATACGCTGGCCCACGATGATTGCTTCGTTGGGCTGAATGGTTGAAGAGACCAGTTCCAACCTGCGGCGCTGCGCCGATTCCTTCGTACTTTGTTTTGGATTTCCTTCGTGAACGGCCGGAACAATGCTGGGATTATCCGCGCCGGCAACTTCAATTACCGGATCGCCGGCGCGCAGCTTCTGTACACAGTCCTTCACCGTGAATCCCCACTTTTCTTCGTCCCATGAAATGTGGAGAGTTGGATAGCGATTGCCATCCGTGGGTATGGAAATGTCGGTGTCAACGCCGGGCACGGTCTTGACGAGTTTTTGGATGCGCGCAACGCGAGCGTTCCATTCGCGATTGAGAGCATTCAAATCGGTTTTCAGCCAGGTCTCGACGGCCGTGAGCAGACCTACTATCTCTTCCTTGCCAACTTTCATGGCACGACAGACAGCACCTTCCCAGGGGCTGGTATTCAGCATCGCCGCCTCGATGAGATCCTTCCGGCCAAGCAGAAGACCGCTGCACTGTGGGCCACGAAGCCCCTTTCCGCCTGAGAAGGTGTACATGTCAAGACCCATTTGCGCGTATAGCTTGATGTTGGCGATAGGGGGAATGCCGGCCGCGTCATCGAGAAGCATCGGAATGTTATATTTTTTTGCTACGGCGTTCTCGGTTTGCAGGTCGGATCCCAGATGAGTCGTGTAAATCATCGCCGTGTTCGTATTGATCGCGTTAGCCAGTTCCTCCGGTGTTTCCACAAGAACCAGCTTGGCTCCTGTGAGTCGAATGGCATTGTCAAAAGCACTCCTGCCGCCCACCATGATGACTTCATGCTTCAGGCCCGTAGTGTCGGGAAGCTGCCAGATATATTTTGGATCGCTACCGGCCATGCATGCCGCCGCAGCGGATGCCATCGCGCCGGCCGCCCCGGAAGTGACCATGCCGGCTTCGGCGCCAGTCAATTCCGCGAGACGCCGGCTGGCGGCATGTTGCAATTCGAACATGTTGACGAAGTATTCTGAGGCCTCTCGCTGCGCCGCCTGCACTTCGGGAAATTCCAGTGAGCCGCTCAAGTATGTCCAGGTGCCCCGGCAATTAATGATGGTCTTTACGCCGAGGCGCGTGTAGACGTTCTGGCGCGGATCTTTGCCGAGCGCAGTGGCGGCACTGGCGAAAGCGTTCTTAGCAGCAATCTGGCCCAGCAGCGGCGCTGCTGCGGCTAAGCGAATAAAACCCCTACGGCTGAAATCAGGCAAGAACGACATTCAAGAACCTCCGCATGGTGGAAAGGCCAAAAGGTCTGGCAAGGTTCGCTGGAGCCAGTCATCCAATGCAATAGAGTCCGCCAACTACCCTTGTCACGCGAATCGCGCTCGCGGGCGTCCAGCGGGTGGAGCACTCAACTAGTTTTGGAAATTCCCGAGCATTTGGCGTTTTATCATAAATTTCTTGACGCGTAGCAATTTATTTCGTTTCATTACGAACTGTTTTGCATTGAGCTCTTTCCAAAGGGGATAGTGCGGGTGGCAGGCGAAGAGGCAAAAGACCATTGTGCGCAGAGTGCGCGGGATGCAATATCCATTCCGGGCAGGGAAAGGAATCAATCTAAATAGCGATCTCCAATGAAAAAAACAAAGGTCCTTCGGAGTTTGGCGGCGGTACTTACACTTTATCCGACGACATTTGTTCATTTCGGTGTTCTTGCGCAGCAGAAGACCGAGGTGACGACAGCCTCCAGTTGCCATGTTGAGCAAACGAATTATATGGGTTGGCAAGCGCAGCAGGTTTCCAATCCATGGGTAAAACTAATTTTTGTGCCGCAGAACGGCGGCAGGCTGATGCAAGTCATCTTCGATGGCCATCCGTTTCTATTTGTGAATCCCCGGTATGCCGGGAAGCACTTTCCCCCTTCCAACAGCGAATGGTTTAACTATGGCGGCGACAAACTATGGGTGCTCCCGGAGGGAAGCGAGGACGAGCAGCACTGGGCAGGCAATTCCGACTTGCTGGATGATGGTCCGTTTGAGTTTCAAGTCCTCTCGCAAGGGCAACGGTGCGAAATTTCCTTGACGGGGCCA
>DATNLB010000461.1:0-3625 GCA_035603095.1 Candidatus Acidiferrales bacterium | reverse complement strand
GTCCATCGCCCCAGGCCAGGGCCGCCCAGGATGACAGCAGGCAGTCGAGATCCTCCGGGCCGCCCGGGGCAAGCAAGTCGACGCAAAGTGCCGAATGGTCCTCAACATAGTAGATCAAGTAGCCCAGTAGCCTCGCCCCATCCCCGGTCAGCAGACCTAGCGTTTTATACTGGCGCAGCGGGCATTCCTGATAGCGCCACTTCAGGAACCGCCGGTCGCGAACGGTCAGTGCCGGGTGCTCGGAATTCAGGCGACTCCAGAGCTCGTCAAATCGTTCATCGAAGCAGGGCACAACCTGTGCGAGCCTTGTGTCCTTCCGCCGTCCGAACGACTGCAAGGCGGCGAAGCCCTGGTCGGCTATCCTCCCGACAAAGGGAAGCATTGCGCCGAACTTCCCAAACCTGTGCAGGTAGTGAGAGAACCGCAGGACTTTGGCGTATCGGTGCACACAACAGAATTCGCGATACCCGACATACTTCATGACCGAGGCGCCACCGGGATTTGGCACCCCATAAAGAATTCGAACTCCGGCATGCGCCGAGGATAGCAAAGCCCGCTGAAGCATCAGGGCAGGCTGAAGAAAGCGGTGTTCCTTGTTCACGGCGAGGTCGCACGCCACTCCGGCCGTGGTGACAGTGTCTCTGATTTTCAGGGGGCGCATACCCAGCGAAGTTGTGCCGATTGGCTGGCCGTCCGCTTCCAAGATCCAGATCTGCCCCGGTCCGAAGGGGTTGTTGAGGAAATGCCAGTTGTACTTTTCCTCAAGGTGGCCTACGTCTGCGAGGTTCCGGCGCCACAAGTCGATGATGACCTGCCTGTCTTTCTCGAGATCGGCGGAAACCACTGCGTACGCAGCCATAAACAAAAACTCCGCTCTTTCACGACACTCGAAGATGGGCGCCGCGCACTGCCAAAACCTTCACGGGCCTTGCATACTCCAGAATTTGTTCCTGAAGCTTGCGCGTATTATGCGCCGCGTCGAAGACCTGCTCGACGCGCATTCTGGCGCGTTCGCCAAATTCACGGCAACGCGCTTCATTCTCGAGGAGCGTCACAACCGATTCGGCCATGTCTTCGATATCTCCGGGAGGAACCACGAATCCCGTGATTCCATCCAGCACCGCGTCCGGCATGCCTCCGTTTTCCGAGACAACCGCGGGAATTCCCACGGCCATGGTCTCCAGGCAGGTCCGCGCCAGGCCTTCCATGAACGTGGTCGGGCAATGCACGAAGATATCGATGCATTTCATGACGGCCGGAATGTCATCGCGCCAGCCGGTGAAAATCACATGCTCATCGAGATCGAGAGAGTGAACGAGATCCATGAGTTCACGGGTCAGAGTGCCGCCATCTAGTCCTTCATCCCCGACGATCAGGAAAACCACGTCCGAGTAGCGCCGGAGCACGGTGGCGGACATGCGGATGAACTCCGGCAAGCCCTTACCGACTTCAATCCGCGTGATCGCCGCTACCACCTTCTTGCGGCCGGCTATTCCCAATGATTCGCGCATGACCTCTTTTGTCGGCAGCGACGCGAACCGCTGCAGGTCCAGGCCCTCGTATATATTGATAAGCTTCCTGGTGCCGGGAGTATTTCGCTGGTCGGTTTCGGTGGCCTTGGAGATACTCACGAACAAATCCACCCAGGGATTCAAGAACCGTTTCAGGCGCCTGGCTTCGCCGATGCCTCCGGCCTTGCGGCAGATGCAGGGCCGGCCAGCCAGCTTGGCTGCGAGCACGCCGGGGACGTGAAAGTGAACATCCTGATTCAGCACCACGACGTCGATCGATTCCCGATGGATGAATCTCCAAACTTTCCAGGTCAACGGCAACTGAATTCGAATGAGCTGCGAGAGGATTCTAGCGGCGGTTCTCAGTTTGCGGAGGCTTTTCAGACTCGTGTCAAAAAGACTGGAGACGGCGGCGGATGTTTTCCGCGCAGTTGGCCGCGTGGATTGGAAAAAGACCACCGGGAATCCTCGCGTTCGAAGTTCTTCAAGGGTCTTGCTCGGATTGGGGAAATACAACCCGGCGATGACGTGGGCCCTTGAGTGGTCCACGTGAAGGACAAAATCCCGAATGAAATTGACCGATCCCCCGGGTCCCGTGCCGCTCTCGAGCAAGAGAATGCGAACGGGACGCGCGGGCGATGATTCAGCCTCGGACATCATCGAGCACCTCGGGAACTTGTTCGCAGAGCACAGGCGGGCGATGGAGATAACGCGTGGCGCTACGGGTTGCATCGATGACGCGGTAGACGCGAGCCAACTGTTCGGCGGTCAGCCCGACTACGGGCGCAACTTCTTCCGGCTGGATATCGTTGTTTTTGGCATACAGGCACAGGTCCATGCGGTCGTAGGGCAGTGGGAAATAGAACTCTTCCTGCGATTGGTCCAACGGGTAGGTGTCGGTGGTCGGAGGCCGCTTCTGAATTTCTTCCGGAATGCCGAGGTGGGACGCCAACTGATAGACCTGGGTTTTGTAGAGGTGAGCGATGGGTTTCAAATCGGCGGCGCCGTCGCCGTTCTTGACAAAGAATCCCTGATCGTACTCGAGGCGGTTCGGAGTACCGGCGACCGCATAGTTGAAGCGGTCCGCGTAGTAATACTCCATCATCTTACGGGTGCGCTGTTTGAAATTGGTCGCGGCCACCACTCCAAGGTATGAATCCAAAGTCAGTCTGGCTTTGGTGCGTTCACCCTGCGGCGATTGGACGACGACGGAGAAAATCGGATACGCGCTTTCGTTCACTTGGTCGGGCAGCACGATCTTACACTGGTAGCCTTCCGTGTATTGCGGAATGACCTTGCGGATGGCCTCGTCGCGGCGCTGGTAACAGCCGGCGGCAGTCAGAATGCCGGCGATGTCTTCCACGTGCGTTCGAATGCCCAGTGATTGCGCAAGAAGATTCGCTAAGCGAAGACTGTCCGGCGAGGAATCCGCCTCGGGCAGCATCAGGCCGAGCACGCGTGCAGTTCCCAGCGCTTGGAGACAAAGAGCCGCAACAACGCTACTGTCGATTCCGCCGGAAAGCGCAACGACCACACCCTTGCGGTTCAATCGCTGCAGCACGATGCCGCGAATTTCGTTTTCGATGCCGGCCGAGACTGCGGCGGCATCGATGTTCAATACGTCAGCCGAGAATGCCGTCGTTGCCATGCTCATCGTTTTTGCTCCGAGGTTACGGGCGCGGACGACTCGGCGGCGCTGGCCAGGGCCCCCCATTCCGCATATGCGAACCCGCGGCCGTTAGATACCAGGGCCATTTTTTCCGGCGATAAGGCGGTACTTCGCTCCAAGAACGACTCGACTTGCATCACGATCTCCTGCGTAATTTGGCTGAAGGCGGCTTGCTACAAAGCGCGCCAAGCCGTCGATCGAATCCAAGTTGTCCGGAACCAAGTCCTGGTCCTGCAACTTGATGTGATAGCGCTCTTCCAGAAAAGCCACGAGTTCCATTACGGCGGTGGAGTCGATGATGCCTCGAGCTATAAAGGAGTCGTTATCGGCGAAGCCTTCGTAGGGCTTGCCAAACATGAAGTTGTCTATTACAAACCGCCTCAATTCGTCATTGAGCGCCATGGGATGTCATCCTGCCTTCAAAGTGATTTATAAACTGATGCAA
>DATNLB010000141.1:0-3023 GCA_035603095.1 Candidatus Acidiferrales bacterium | reverse complement strand
TCGGGAAGTAGTAGTAGGCAGCGCCGGTCGCTAGCTTGGCGGCTCGGGCGATGTCGCGCATGGTGGTGACTTCAAAACCACGTCTCCGGAAGAGTTCCAACGCCGTTTGCAAAATTGCCGTCTTGGTCTTCTCACCGACTCCCTTGTGTGCTGCGCTCAGCGTTGGCCTGTTGTTGAACATGTTCAAATACTAAGCCAAAGCCAGCCCCAAGTCAAGCACAAAATGAACATGTTCAATATATTTTAATGTTATTTATGCTATTTGTAATCAGTAGTTTACGAAGACTTCAGGAGGTGGGTTCCGATCCGACGGCTGCGGGGGATCTTGGAACTGATGCATCGTCAGCAGGAATATGTAAGGGTTCAGAAAATCGTACGTCGATTTGAAGCCGAGGTCCGCCTACCTCATTGATTCTCTTGTCTCTGCGGACCTTGCTGAGTAAGATGCCGGTTATAACGGTCGGGAATCAGGGGCTGATCCCGCGGGGAACATTTCGGGAGCATTTTACGTTCCATAGTTGGCAGGCCGAGATGGACTGCCAGACGGCTTTAGAGAGAGAAGCCGACTCGCAGACACGCCTTGCATCGCAGCAGGTTTAGAGGCTGATGATACGTTGGAGCAGGATGCCCAACTGGTCCAGCAATGCCTCCAGGGCGACGGGTCGGCCTGGGAGGAACTTGTGCGTCGCCATACCAGGCGCATCTTTAACATCTGCTACCGGTTCACCGGAAACCGAACGGAATCCGAGGACTTGTCGCAAGATGTTTTCCTCCGGGTCTACCGTACGCTGGGCAGTTATCGTTCCGCCCATGGCGGTTTCGCAACTTGGATGACAAGCGTGACGCGCAATCTATTGATTGACCATTACCGTAGAACCAAGCGGGACCGCATCACAGATTCCCTGGACGACAAGATGCCGGTGGTGGAGAACAAGGAATCGGCGGGACGGCGGCCCGATGAGCAAGCGCTGCTAGGCGAATTGAGCGGCCAGGTGCAATCGGCGCTAAAGCGGCTTTCCCCGGAATTGCGCGAGGCGGTGATCCTGCGCGATCTGCAGCAACTTGAGTACAGCGAGATTCAGCAGGTTTTGGCGGTACCGGAAGGAACGGTAAAATCACGAATCAATCGCGGACGCATCGAACTGGCGCGAGTTCTGCAGCAGATGGGAGTGCGCCCGTCATGATCGAATTTGGAGTTTCGAAGCGAGCGCGGAGCATGCCATGAACTGGAATTGCGAACAAACCGAAGCGCGGCTGAGCGATTACCTCGACGGACTTCTTGGTCCCGACGAGCATGCCGCTTTCGACCTCCACGTGAACTCGTGCGATCGTTGCACTCCGCTGGTCGCCGGTGTTTCCCATGTTCTCGGCACTCTGCACACCTTGGCGCAGGTTGAACCGCGGCCGCAACTCTTCGATTCGATTCTGACGGCGACTCTCGGCCCGCAGAGCTGGCGCCTCGCGAAGCGCTGGCTGCGCGGGCTGCGGTCGCCTCGTTTTGTCTACAGCGCGGTTTCCGTTGCCGCGACTTTCGTCGTCATTCTTACGGCCTCTGGTTTTTCGTTTCGCAAGCCGAAGCTGGCGGATCTTCGTCCCGCCACGATTTATCGCAACACTAACAGCAAGGTGCATGTGGTTTACGCCCAGAGCGTCAAATTCGTCAGCGATCTGCGCGTCGTTTATGAAATTCAAACGCGCCTGAACGAGAACGACCAGAATCCCACTACCAGAGAGCAAACCATTCCGCAGAATTCTCCCGACAAACAACCTGGCCACACCGACAACACGAGTCCGTCCGCGCCCAAGCAGCAGAACCGTGCCGACGAAATCACGAGGAATCTGCGGGTTCTGGCTTCGCAATTCCCCATTCTGAGCGGCTCGATTGGTGAGAGGAGAACACCATGAAGTGTGCCGTCCATTCCGATGTGGACGCGGTCGGCTACTGCCGCAATTGCGGCAAGGCCATGTGCTCGACGTGCGTGCGTCCGGTGCGCGACGTGCTCTACTGCGAAGAGTGCCTGGCAAACATCGTGGGCATCCCCGCTCCGGCTCCGTCCGTTCCGATTGTGGCAGCGGAATCGCAATACCAGACACCCGCCTCTGGTTTGCCGGGGACATCACCGAGCTACACGAGATCAAATCCAGTCTTGGCTTTCTTTCTGGGATTTCTGCCGGGGATGGGCGCCTTCTACAACGAGCAATACGGCAAGGGCATGATTCATCTCGCCATCTTCCTGGTGCTCTTCATAAGCGGTGTCGATGGCGCGATGAGCGGGGGAGCGGAAGCGGCTTTGTGGATCTGTGTCGCTGGATTGTGGGTCTACATGCCCATTGATGCCTACCGCACGGCAAAAGCGCGGCAGGCCGGCGAAACTTTGTCCGATCCTCTTGATGCTTTTACCAAGGAGCGTCCGATTGGGCCGATTCTTCTGATTGGCGCAGGGGTCTTGCTGCTGCTGCACAATTTTGATTGGTTTCCCTGGTACCGGATTTCGCAGTTTTTTTGGCCGGCTGTTCTGATTGCCGCGGGAGTCTTGATGATGCGCAAAAGGCTCGACCGCCGTCCTTAGGAGGATTCTTTGATGAGTGACCGTATCCGGTGCGCATGCCGCCGTTGCACGATTCGCGGGCTGATGGGTCCCGCTGTCATTATTACCGTCGGCGTGCTTTTCCTCCTCGACCAGATGCGCGGCGGTGATTTTTCTTTCGCCAACACGTATCCAGTCATTCTCATTGTGATCGGTGCCATTAGCCTTGCGGCTGCGGCTTCGCCGGCTGACGGTCACCTTTCCGGGCCGGTGCCTCCAGCGGCTCCAATTGCACCGGGCTCCGCGCCAAGTGTTCCCCAAAATCAATTTCCCGGCCAAGGACAAGGGCGATAGGGCTCTATGGCGAATCTCCGTCGACGCGGCAGCTCACTTTTTCCCGGCCTTCTCTTGCTCTTCGTTGGAATGCTGCTGCTGCTTCACAACTACCGGGGTCTCGGCATCGTCAATGTGCTCGGGCACTGGTGGCCGCTCATT
>DATNLB010000195.1:0-4066 GCA_035603095.1 Candidatus Acidiferrales bacterium | reverse complement strand
CATCGGTTGTAGAGATTCCCATTCTAAGTCACCAGGTTCTGGCGGAGATGGTCGGCACCACGCGCCCGAGAGTCAATCTGTTCATGAATCGGTTCAGGAAGCGGGGATTCATTAACTATGATGGCGGATTGGAGGTGAACCTATCTTTGCGGGAAGTTCTCCGGGGTCGATAGAGGTGCCTCTAACCTATTGAATCTTAATAAGTTGGTGGATTTCAGCGTCACGCCAGGGACGTTCTGTCGGCCGGTGCGTACTGTCTAATATTGAACAGCCAGCAGAATCTTGTTTCGTGCTAATCTACCGCATGGTGTCCCCAGTAGCTCGACGTGTATCTGTGAAAGCCCCTCGCTCTACCAAAAAAGCGCACGCAAGAAGCCCTGCCTTCAATGTGGAATTATTTCTCGAGTCCGCCGGTCTGCGGAGAACCGTAGACAAATTTCGAGGAAAAGCAACCGTCTTTGCGCAAGGCGATCCCGCGAAGGTTGTTATGTACATTCAGGAAGGCGGGGTAAAACTCTCCGTGGTCAATGAGACCGGCAAAGAAGCCGTTGTGGCGATTCTTGGACCAGGCGATTTTTTTGGGGAAGGGTGCCTCGCGGGCCAATCCGTTTGCATGGCCACTGCGACCACCATTGCGCCTACCACCGTGCTCGTCATCGAGAAAAACGAGATGATTCGGGTGCTCCACGAGGAGCACGAGTTCTCCGACCGCTTCATCGCTTATATGCTCGCGCGAAACGTACGAGTCGAGGAGGACCTGATCGACCAGCTCTTCAACTCCAGTGAGAAACGGCTGGCGCGTACCCTGCTGTTGCTCGCGCGCTATGGCTCGCGTGGCCATCCTCAGAAGGTGCTTCCCAAAGTATCCCAAGAAATGCTTTCGGAGATGATCGGCACCACGCGGCCCCGGGTCAATTTTTTCATGAACAAATTCAGGAAACTGGGCTTCATCCAATACAACAAGGGCGAGATCCACATCGACAATTCCCTCCTCAGTGTGGTCCTGCATGACTAAATTAAATTCCGCGATACCGAAATATTCTGACGGGCGCTCAGCACGCCGCTTTTGTGCGGCCTGCCTCGAACCGCCGGTCGGGAATCAGTGTGGCTGAGGTGACGCGGAAACTTTGCTGAGTGCCGGCCAAAGCTCGGTCGGTTGAAGCAACCGTAGCCCGATGGAAAACGAACGGTCCGGAAGAGCTTTGCAATAAACGACGTGTGCGCGCGAATAGAGACTGCCGGGGACCGATCGAACGGAAACATCCTGATGGGGCGCCCAGGGGGCTTTCGTCAAAACGCGGGCGCCGTGGGAGCTTACGTTGATCGTGGACGTAATCTCGTGCGCGGCATTCTCAAGACTATAGAGCTCGACCAACATCTTCTCGGGGATGCGGCTTTCAGACCGCACCGGAGGGAATACCTTTGCCATGGCTTGTTTTCTCCTTGTGACTCGCAAGGGGCTGTCGAGCCGTGCCGGCAACGGATTTGGTACCTGGGCTGGAGTCAGGTGCCACTGTAAGTCCGAAACGTGGACCAGGTGACGGGACGCCCTCGGAAATTCAATCCGATGCAGTAGCGGTCGTCCATGAGTTTCTGGCAATAGACAACTTTTCCGCGGATGGTGGTTTCCTCCTTCAACGGAGTGACTTGTACTATTTCGCCGGTTTGCCAAGCGTGGCTCGTAACTACGCGAGCGCCATTGACGCTGATGTTGTCCGTATAGGTCACCTCCGATCCATTGACCGGCTGACCCGTCGCCTGGGCGAGATGCACGACCATCGCGATGGGGAGGCGCTTGTCCATACGTCCGTTGAGTATGCTCTCTGTGGCCATGTGGCCTGGCCCTGCCGATTGGCGGAAGTCTGCGTCGTCGTGCTGCTGGGCACCGCCAACGATGGAGCTGGTCCCACGTTCCGCTCAATCCCTTATTAGCATTGAGATGTTTCACTGCCAATCAGGTATAGACCCTAAAATGGGGTCGGGGAATACCCTAGGACTATAGCGAGGCGTGGGCCGAAGAATGAGCTGGAATCGGGGCGGGTGAACCGAACGTTAGTGTGCAGTGCGCCAGGACGCATCAGGGTGCTCAAACCGCGCTCATGCACCCCACGGCGGCTAGCTCTGGGGACGCTTGAGAAAGCCTTGGACCTCGAGCCAATCGCGAAACCGATCGGTCCAGGTACCTGCAGGCAGGCTGATTTTCCGCGTGCCGAAACCGTGCCCGCCCGCTGAATAGATATGCAGTTCGGCGGGGATTCCCAGTTTCTTCCAGGCGGCGTATAAGCGGATGGAATGGTCGAGCGGCGTCACGACTTTGTCGTCATCGGCGTGGACGAGAAAGAGAGGTGGCGCGTCGGCGGGAGCCGTGACATCGTCAGGTGTGCCAGGATAGATGGGTGCGGCAAAGTTGGGCCGGCTGTCCGCATCGTGGTGAAGCGCCACGGCTGCGGCGACGTAGCCGCCGGCAGAGAAACCAAGGATCCCGATGCGGTCGCGCGCGATGCCCCACTCCGGGGCGTGCGAGCGGACGAGGCGTACCGCCTGCTGGCCGTCGGCGATAGCGAGCGGGATGACGGTCTTTCGGCGCTCCGCCATTTTGGCGGAATCGCTTGCGTCGCTGTCGCCGGTACGCATGACGCGGTACTTGAGAATGAACGCGGCCACGCCGATGGAATTCAGCCAGCGCGCGAGATCCGTCCCTTCATGACTGACCCAGAGTTCGCGAAAACCGCCGCCGGGACAAATGATCACCGCCGTGCCGCTGGCCAAAGAGGGGTCGGGGAAATGTGCCGTAAGCGTCGGATGCGTCACGTTGGTGATGGGGTGTGATGCGTCCTGTGGCACACCTTCTTCGTAGTTCCAGCTCTCCGAGCCGGGCGCAGCGCCGGGCCAGAGCGGAATCACCTTTGGCTCCGATGCAAATGCCGGTACGGCCAGCAGCATGAGGAAAAAGAGTTTTCGAATCATAATGGGCTGGAGTCTAACACGCACGGCTTTCGAAGAGGAATGCACGGAAAAGTCGAAGAACGAAATTGCGACGTGGGCGCCTCGCTCTTGAGACAGGGCTCAAAGAGACCTTGCAGCGTGTCGGTTTCCCACACCATCGCGCGGATAACCACTCCGCGCGCGAAAAGCGGCACAAAACTGTCGAGGGATGTCAACCCACATGCGGAAGCGCTAGGTGCCCATGTAGCTGACGTGGACGTACACGCCAGTGTGGACGTTGTAGAGCAAATACCAGCCGGTGTGGTCGGTATCCTCATAGACGACGAAATCGTCGGCGCAGTCCCAGCACCAGTCGGCGCAGATGGGCCAGTCCCAGGCCGCAACTTCAAAGTAGAAACCGCCCGGCAGCCAGAAACGGTGATGATCGCGATCGAAGCGTTCGATGTGATAGCGGTACGACGGGCCAAAATGTTCGAAGCGGCCGTGCTCGAAAGGATGGTCGATGTGATAGCGCTTATCGTCCGGCCGGTCGTGGCCGTACCAGTGGTCTTTGTTGACGTGAGGTGTGCTGTTCATGCGACCGGCGTCATGTCGCTCTGGTTCAGGCTCGGAGCGCGGATTGTCCCTCCTAGGAGGCGGTGGCGGAATGCGGCCCTGGTTGGCGCGCGGCGGATTCGGCCCCCGCTCCCCGCCGCGTTGCGCGAGAACCGGGAGTGCCAGAAGTAATGCCAAAGCAACCGGAAAAACCAACGGTCGTTTCATTTTCTTCTCCTCGAACAGATTGAGAACGGATCGCTTTAAAACTTGTGTGAATGTTGACTGGGTATGCCCGGAACCTAGTGGTGCGACGCACCGAGGGTGCCTACCGGGTACAGTCGTGGAAGTCCAAATTGAAAACTGGAAAATCCAAACTAAAGAACGGGCGAGCCGGGGCCAGCGACCATGCGATGATGAACGCGGCATCCGGAGGGTTTAAAAATAGGAGGCGAAATTCCTGAGGCGAAAGCTACGCTCCATGAAATCCATTGATGAGATAGGTTCCCCGTCAAGCCATCTAAAAATGTAACCCTAGCGCTCCCCGTCGAGCCATTTGATATGTAACCGTAGAAGGCTTGTTGTT
>DATNLB010000409.1:0-4585 GCA_035603095.1 Candidatus Acidiferrales bacterium | reverse complement strand
AATCTCGAGTTCCGGTGGACCTTCCAATCGGCATCCCAATTTCTGCGCAACTTCGGCAAGTTTCATGAAGGGGCTCCTCAATTCTTTTTGGGGCTGTCTGCGAGTCTCGCACAGGCCAAAGAGGGAAGTACAGCCGGCCTGCAAGCTATTCGTTGAAAAGGCGGGGCTGCGAAGCCGCGGCAGCAGCGGCGGCCGGCTTCCGGCGCGCGATGCCCACGACCCCGAGAACAGTCACCTCAGAGAGGGCGGCACGCGGAACGAAGATACGGTCCGTGGAAGAATTCAGGTCCGGCGATGTGATCTGCAACCCGTTATCCAGCAGCGACAGTAGGTCGTTCGGCACAACGCCTTCCAGCGTTTCTCCGTCGTTATAACGCAACTTCACCCACAATCCGTCGAGCTTTGGCCGGCTCAGAAACGCCTTGCGCTCCGGTTCGAACTCGTCGGAAAACTCACGCACGAAATAGATGGATCGCACTCGAGCCAGCGGAACCTCGACGTGTTCCCCATCCGGAGTCAGCAGATCGAGGGGATCCGTCTGCCCCAGTTGCCCGGGGTTCAGGTAGCCGCGCAAGGGCTTCTTGTCGGCGAGCACAACGACAACCTTCTTGTGCGTTGAGGCTGGGGCTCTATTTTTCAATTTTCCGCGTTTCCCGGTCTTAGAATGCCCAGATTTGCGAATCGGCAAAATGTATGTTATGTTAAGTGCGTTTTTCCTGTCAACTCATTGTTTTCATTAGGGTTAGGGCCCCGGAGCACCGCCCTTTGACCGATAAAAAGAGCATCCTCAAATCGGCCTCGATCATCTCCCTGGTCACCGTCGTCAGCCGTGTTCTCGGCTACGTAAGGGACCAGCGCATCGCCCTCCTGCTGGGCACGACTGCATCCGCGGACGCCTATGTACTGGCCTACCGCATCCCAAACTTGTTTCGCCGTTTGGTTGCCGAGGGTTCCATGACGGCCTCGTTCATCCCGGTTTTCACGACCTACATGCGTGAGAAATCGAAAGAGGAAGTCTGGGACTTTGCGAACAAGCTCTTCTGGACCCTCGCTCTCGTCGTCGCTGTCATCACTATACTCGGAATGGTTTTCTCCCCCTCCGTCGTTCATTTGTTTGCCGGGAAGAATGTTGCTGGCGTACAAGCGGTGGAGTTGAACCGGATCGTATTCCCCTACCTGTTTTTCATAGCCCTGGCCGCTCTCGCCATGGGGATTTTGAATTGTTTTCATCAATTCGGGTTGCCCGCCGCGACTCCCGTATTCCTGAATCTGGCCACCATTGCTTTTACATTTGCCGTAGTCCGGAACTATTTCAAGGATTCCGCTGTCTCCATCGTCGTGGGCGTGCTGGTGGGGGGAGTGTTGCAGTTCCTGATTCAAATCCCCTCCCTTGTACGAAAGGGAATGAAGTTCAGTTTTGGGATCTCATTCTCACACCCGGCGATCCGAAACGTGGCGCGCTTGATGATCCCGCGGCTCTTCGGTATCGGCATCGGCCAGATCAATCTTTTGGTTGACACGCGGTTTGCCACCGCCACTCGCATGCCCCCTGGAAGCCTCGCCGCGCTTTACGTCGCTGACCGCGTCATGGAGCTGGTGCTGGGCGGCTACGCCATTGCCGTCGCCACGGCCATTCTGCCGATGATGTCTCACCAGGCCGCTGCCAAAGACTATGAGTCGCTCAAGAAGACCCTCTCGTTTTCCGTTCGCATCGTGGCCTTTATCACCATTCCGGCGGCTCTCGGGCTGATGATTCTGCGCGAACCGATCATCCGCGTGCTCTTCCAGCACGGCCAGTTCGTCGCGGAATCCACTCGCTTGACCGCCCGCGCTCTTCTCTATTACGCCGTCGGACTGCCGGCCCTGGCCTCCGTCAAGCTGATCGTCCCGGCGTTCTATTCCACGCGGGACACCAAGACGCCGGTCATTATCGCTTCCATCTCCCTCGTTTTGAATATCGTTCTGAACATCGTCTTTCTGCAATTCCTCTTCAAGCGCGTCCAGAACGGCGGTCCGGCGCTCGCCACGGCCCTGGCTACTTTCTTTGATTTCTTCGCGCTCTTCATCATTTTCCGCCTCCGCTACGGCCCGCTAGGAACCCTTGATATCTTCCGTTCCTTTGCAAAGATTTCCTTGTGCGCCGCCATTATGGCCGTCGCCTGCTGGTTCGGGAATTACTACACCTTGTTCACGCTGCACTCGCGCTTCCTCGTGCAGCTCCTTGTTTTTGCTGCCCTGATCATCGGAGCGACCGCCCTTTATCTGGCCCTCGCTTGGCTCTTCCGCTGCCATGAAATCGAGGAAGTCTACGGAATTGCCACGCGGCGCACCGCCGGCGCGGGGGACGGATACTTGGAGCCCTGATGGAAATTACGGCAACCATTTCGTCGTTCTTGACCCACGTGCGGGTGGAGAAGGGGCTGTCTTCCAACACCGTATCCGCGTATCGTCGCGATCTGGTAAAATTCGATGAATTTGCCCGCAAGCGCAAGCGCAGCCTCGAGGCCGTCAGCCGCGACGATCTCGTCGATTTCCTCGCGGGGCTCTACCGGCTGAAGCTGGAGAGCAAGACCGTGGCCCGGCACCTGGTCACCCTGCGCAACTTTTTCCGTTTCGCCCAGATTCAGGACCTGATTTCGGAAGACCCTTCCGTAAACCTCGAATCGCCGAAGGTCCGGCGTTCCTTGCCGGGCTATCTCCGCCTCGAGGAAGTCGAGCGCGTGCTCAGCCAGCCCGATGTCAAGACTCCGCTTGGCTTGCGGGACCGCGCCATGCTCGAGGTTTTGTACTCGACCGGCTTGCGTGTATCGGAGCTCACTGGGCTACGCGTCACCGATCTCGATGCCAAGGTCGGCTGCGTTCGCTGCATCGGCAAGGGCGACAAGGAACGCATTGTTCCCGTCGGCAAGAAGGCGCTCGCCATCGTCGAAAAATATCTCCGCGACGCCAGGCCGAAGTTGCTCGGCAAAGTCACGGGCTGTCCCACGTTGTTCGTGAATCGCCGCGGCGCGCAGTTGAGCCGTGTCGGCGTGTGGAAGATACTCTCGGCGTATGGACGGCAAGCGGGCATGCGCATGGCTCTTACGCCTCACATGCTGCGGCACAGTTTTGCCACGCATTTGCTCGAGCGCGGCGCGGACCTCCGGTCCGTCCAACTCATGCTCGGGCATGCGGACATCTCGACCACTCAGATTTACACCCACGTCGTCGAGGAGCGGTTGAAGCAGATTTACAAAGCGCATCACCCGCGCGCATAACGCGGCAGGCCAGGGGAACTCATTGCGGGTGCCTCCGCGGCGGTCAGCGCGGACACCCTGAAGCAGAAGGAGCGCGATGCCAGACTATATGTTTTTGCTGGAAAGCCGGCTCTCGCCGGAACAACGCGCCGTGATGTTGCGCGTGCAGGAACTCTCCGCCGCACTCGGATTCAATGTGTATCTGACGGGTGGCACCGTCCGCGACCTCGTTACCGGCGCTTCCCTCCGCGATCTCGATTTCACCGTGGAAGGGAATCCCTCGAAGATCGCTCACGAACTCGAAAAGGGTGGCGCCAAAATCCTCTCCGACGATGAAAAGCTTCGTCATGTCGAGGTGCTTTTCGCCGGCGACTGTGAGGGTAGCATCTCCGCGGCCCGCGACGACCATTACGTTCGCCCCGGAACGCGTCCCGAGATTCGCTGGTCCACCATCATGGAAGACTTGCGCCGCCGCGATTTCTCCCTCAACGCCATCGCCATTTCCCTGAACCCCGCCTCGCGCGGCTTGCTGCTCGATCCCACCAATGGCCTCTCCGATATCGAGCGTGCCGAAGTGCGTGCCCTCACCATTCACAGTTTCACGAATCAGCCGGTCCGTTTATTGCGCGTCTTGCGCTTCGCGGCGCGCATGGGCTTCAAAATCGAGCAGCGCACCCAGGAATGGTTTGACCTGGCTATCGAACGCAATCTGCAGCAGACCATCGCGCCGGAAGATGCCGGCGGTGAGCTTCGTGCCGTTGCCCGCGAGGAACGGCCCTCCGTCGTGCTGAAGGCTTGGGAAGAGCACGACCTCCTCGAGGCCGTCAATCCCCTGCTGGCGAAAAAACATCCCGCTTACAACGCCATCGGCCGCCTGATGAAGGCGCGCGAGGACCTGTTCACCGCGGGCTTCCGCCCGCGTCTCGCCGCTCCTATGCTCCTCGCCATTTTGGGACGCCTCAACGACCGGGAATTGGCTAACGTCCTCTCTAAGGCCGGATTCCGTTCTGCCGAATCGGAAGCCGCGCTCGGTTTTGAGGAAGAATCGTTGGAGGCTCAGAAAGAGCTCGTTGGGCGAAAGATGAATGCGCCTGCCGATGCGTTCCGGTTCCTCGAGAAGATGCCGCTCGATCAGGTCGCGTACTTGATGGCTGAGTCCAATAAGTCGGCCGCTCTGTCTAAGATTCGGGCCTTTCTGAACAAATGGCGGCCCATTCGCATCGCTCTGCCGGTTGTGGCCACCGAGCTGGAAGCACTCGGTATGCCGCGTGGAACAAAGTTCGACCAGATCGTCGAACAAGTCTTCGCCATGCAACTCACCGGCCGCGGCAAGACGCGCGAAGAGCGGG
>DATNLB010000219.1:0-4558 GCA_035603095.1 Candidatus Acidiferrales bacterium | reverse complement strand
GGCCACCGGCTCAATGACAACATTTTCGACGCCGCGCTGATTGGAACGGAGTTCCCCGTGGACGTCGATCTCATTGACCGCGTCGAAGTCATCCGCGGGCCTAATTCCTCCCTGTATGTCGCCAGCGCCTTCCTGGGAGTTATCAACGTCATTACCAAGCAGGGGCAGGACTTGAAAAGGGTCAGCGTGGCAGGCGAAATGGCCAGCTATGGTTCCTACCAGGGCCGCGTCAGCTACGGCAATAAGTTTAATAATGGATTGCAACTGCTTCTTTCCGGCTCGTTCTATGATTCACATGGACACGACCGGCTTTTCTTCAAGGAATTCGATAATCCAGCCACCAACAACGGCATTGCGGTGAACGCAGACGGTGACCAATTTCGCCAACTCTTTGCCAATCTGTCCGGGGGACCCTTCACATTGCACGGAGTGTTTGGGTCTCGCGATAAGGACATTCCCACCGCTCCCTTCGCTACCGTCTTCAACGTCACCGGAACCCATACCATCGACGCCCGCGCCTACCTCGATCTGCAATACGATCGCCAGCTTGGCCGCGGGTGGGGCCTAACTAATCGGATCTACTACGATCAGTTCAATAACGATGGCACCTACGTTTATGATTACTCCGCCTTCGCTGGGCCTTCCCACGTGCTGAACAAAAACTTTGCCCACGGTAAATGGTGGGGTGATGAGCTGGCTTTCTCCAAGCAGATCCTGGAGTCCCAACGATTGAGCATCGGTTTCGAATTCCGGGACAACTTCGAACAAAATCAGGGTAATTATGACCTTCAGCCCTTCGTTCAGTATTTTAGTAGCTACCAAACCTCATTTATAGTTTCCGTGTACGCCCAGGATGAAATTCACCTTCGCAAAAACCTCGTTTTGAATCTAGGCGTTCGCTACGACCGCTATTCGACATTTGGCGGTACTACCAACCCTCGCGCCGCTCTGATCTATACTCCTTGGGATAAAACAATCTTTAAGTTTCTGTACGGCCAGTCCTTTCGCGCTCCCAATTCGTTTGAGCTTTTCTACGATGCGCCCGGCAACGAAGCCAACCCGTCTCTTCAACCAGAGACCGTCAAGACCATGGAGTTGGTGTGGGAGCAATACTTGGCCAACCACTTCCGCATGACCGTCTCGGGATTTTATTACCCCATCCGTAACCTGATCAGCGAGCAAGTTGCCCCCGCCAATGGAGATTTCGTTTTCACCAATTCTGGATCGCTGGACCTTCGAGGCCTGGATTTTGAATTGAAGAGAAAATTGCCCGGCGGGCTAGAAGGCACGGTGGGTTACTCTTTTCAGGATGCGTCTAATCCCAGCGCTCAAAAGCCTCTCACCAATTCTCCGAGACACCTTTTCCAGGCGAGTCTGAGCGTGCCTCTCATCAAACAAAAGGTGTTCGCGAGTATGGATCTTCAGTATCTCAGTCGGAGAGCCACTCAGACCGGCCAATATTCGGCAGCCTACGTCGTTCCCAACGTTACCCTATTCAGTCGGAACCTTCTAAAGGGATGGGAATTCTCGGCAAGCCTGTATAACGTCTTTAACCATAAATATGCCGACCCTGGCGGCAATGGCCTCGCGGAGAACGTTCTCTTTCAGGATGGCCGAAATTTCCGAATCAAGGTCGGATACAGATTCCAATGATGAGTATTCGCGTGCGAAAGCGTAATTACGGCGGATCCGGTTGGGGTGGGCGTTTCGTGGTCAGCCTTGATTCGCGCCGAATTCGTCGAGCTTCCTTCTTCACCATCATCGCCGGCTGGCTCTTCTTGAGCGCTTCTCCAAAAGCCCTTTCGCAGAATGAGGAAGGTGCGGAATACCCAGTCAAACTCGGTTTTCTGTACAATTTTACTAAGTTTGTCGAATGGCCCCCTGACTCATTCCGCGATCCCGGCGCGCCCCTGGCGATCTGCATCGTTGGTCATGACCCATTTCGCCAAGATCTTGAGGCGGAGTTACGGACCCGCAAAGTCGGCGACCATCCGGTCGAGGTCAGAACCCGGACACCCAACGACAAACTCAGCGTATGCCACATTGTATTTGTCCCTGCCACCGAGAAAAACCAAGCCGGCAGTATTTTGCGGGGCCTGCAGGGATCAAGGACCTTGACGGTTGGCGAAACTGAGGGGTTCGCCGTGCTGGGCGGCATCATCAACCTGACCGTCGAAGACAACAAGGTTCATTTTGAAATCAACCGCCTCGCGGCGGATCGCGCGGGCCTCAAGATCAGCTCCAAACTCCTCAGAATCGCCAAAATCGTGAAAGAACAAGATCACGGAAGCAAGAGTTGAAACCCTCGGGCGTCTTTTAGACTGCTCGCACCTTCCGGCGCTCGTTGCTTCGAGAGTGGCCCCTCCTCCGCTCTTGTCATCCCGAGCGTAGCGAGGGATCTGCTTCTTCGCCCGCCCCCGCCCGTCATTTCGAATGGAGGGAGAACCCCACGCGCGCCCCAGCTCGTGCGGTTGGCGTGGCTATTAGTTCATTTTGTTGTGGTCTGCGTTAAATCCTTCCTTTTCTTTCGATTTTCAACTGTCGACTGTCAACCTCCCAGTCCGCGCACGCCCACCGCAAATTGGCTTTCCCACGCCCCATCCGATAAAATCGCCTCACCGACCGCTCAACGAGCGCAAGCTCACCAAGGACTACGAGGCTACTTCATGATCAAGATCACCACCGCCGCCAATGACCGCATGAATCGCCGGCTGGACTCCGTCGATCCGCAAATCGCCGGCCTCCTCCGCGACGAAGCCAAGCGCCAAGCCACCGGGCTCGAGCTCATCCCCTCGGAAAACCTCGTTTCCGAGGCGGTCCTCGAAGCCATGGGCTCGATCTTCACGAACAAATACGCCGAGGGCTATCCCGGAAAGCGCTACTACGGCGGCTGCGAATACGCGGACAAAGTCGAGCAGCTCGCCATCGATCGCGCCAAGGAGCTTTTCGGCGCGGAACACGCCAACGTCCAGGCGCATTCCGGCACGTCCGCCAACGTGGCCGTCTATATGTCCACTCTGCAGAAGGACGACGTCGTTCTCGGAATGAATCTCTCGCACGGCGGCCACCTGACCCACGGCCATCCGCTGAATTTCTCCGGCCGCATGTACAAATTCGTCGCCTACGGCGTGAAAAAGGAAGGCGAGCGCATCGATTACGACGAAATTGAGAAGCTTGCCGCCGAACACAACCCAAAGATGATCGTAGCGGGCGCAAGCGCCTATTCGCGAATCATCGATTTTGAGCGCATTGCCAGAGCCGCGAAGTCCGTTGGCGCGCTCTTTTTTGTGGACATGGCGCACATCGCCGGACTCGTCGCCGCTGGCATACATCCCAGCCCCGTGCCGCACGCGGATATCGTCTCAACGACGACGCACAAGACGCTCCGCGGACCGCGCGGCGGCTTGGTCCTCTGCAAGGCGGCGTTCGCCAAGGAACTGGACAAGCTGACCTTCCCCGGAACCCAGGGTGGTCCGCTGGTACACACGATTGCCGCAAAAGCGGTGTGCTTGAAGGAAGCGATGGAGCCGTCCTTTAAGGAATACCAGAAGCAGGTGGTGGCCAACACCAAAGCCATGGCCGCGGCCGTCGCCAAGCACGGGTTTCGCATCGTCACGGGCGGCACGGACAATCACCTTTTCCTGATTGAAGTGCACTCACGTGGCATCACCGGAACGGACGCCGAAAAGGCCCTCGACCGCGCAGGCATCACCGTCAACAAGAATTCGATCCCGTTCGATCCCCTGCCCCCGATGAAGGGTGGCGGAATCCGGTTGGGTGGCCCTTCCGTCACCACGCGCGGCATGCGCGAACCGGAGATGGAGCAGATCGGCGCCTGGATCGCGGAAATTCTCTCGAACATCGGCAATGCCGAGGTCGAGCAGCGCGTGCGCAAACAAGTCGCGGAACTTGCCGCGAAATTCCCAATTTATGAGGCGCGCCTGCGAGGCGGTCCAACGCGGACCGAACACGCGCACGTCTAGTCCATCGCGAAATCCGATAAGCCCAGCATGAATATCTTCAAAGCAACGGCCGATTTCGAGCACTGGCTGGGCGGGCAACTCCCGATCATTCGCCAGGATCTCGCCCTGAAGCACCAGCACATGGCGGAAGCCACCTTTCCTTTCTTCCGCGCCACCTTCTACCGCTGGCTGCAGCTCTGGCCGGAGCTTTGCAGTCATTTGGCGAAGGCCCCGGCCGTCTTGGGTGTAGGCGATCTGCACATCGAAAACTTCGGGACGTGGCGCGACGAAGAAGGACGCCTGATTTGGGGCGTGAACGATCTGGATGAAGCATGGCCGGCGCCATACACGCTCGATCTGGTTCGCTTGACCACCAGCGTTTATGTTGCCATCGAAGAAGAACACCTAAACCTTACAAAGCGAGTGGCTGCCGAGGCGGTCGAAGAGGGTTATCGTGACGCCCTGGCCGCGGGCGGCAAAGCGTTTATCTTGGCGGAAGATCATCGCTGGCTGCGCTTGCTCGCCCTCGGCAAGCTCCGCGACCCAGTACAATTCTGGAATAAGCTCGAGCATCTGGCGCCATATACCGCCAAGCC
>DATNLB010000078.1:0-12144 GCA_035603095.1 Candidatus Acidiferrales bacterium | reverse complement strand
TTTTTCCACGCGCACTGAGCAGCTCGCAAAGGTGTCACTGCACCGCAAAAATCACGCCCAGAAAATAGGGCGCGATCGCAGCACGCGCTCGCCATAGCGTTCACCCGCTAAAAAACACGCTTTTCAAAGTTCCTTTGGTCTAGTTTCCGAAACTGCTGACGGCCGCCACCTCGGCTTGCGGGACTTGGAGCCCGGTGCTAGAGTCGCGCGCACCGCGTGGGACATGAGGCGGCGGTGCGACGCCCCTATTAGACGCGGGAGTGGGGAAAACCGTGACACGACTTTCTGGCAAGGTGGCGGTGATCACAGGCGGAGGCACGGGGATTGGGCGAGCGATCGCGCTGGCGTTTGCGCGGGAAGGCGCGAGCGTGGCCGTGGCGGGGCGACGGCTGGAAAAGCTGCGCGAGGTGATCAGCGAAATCCAGAAGCGGGGCGGCGCCGGATTGGCGATGGAATGCGATGTGACCCGCACCCGGGACGTCGAACGCGCGGTGAAAGGAACCGTGGAGCGATTCGGACGGCTGAATGTGCTGGTGAACAATGCAGGAACGCTGCATGTCTCGACGGTGGAGGGGATCAGCGAAGAACAGTGGGACCGGGTGATGACGGTCAACCTAAAAGGGCCGTTTCTGATGTCGCGCGCGGTGTTGCCGGAGTTTCGAAAGTGCAGTGGGGGAGCGATTGTGAATATCGGGTCAGTGCTCGGGCTGGTGGCGATGAAAGATCGCGCGGCGTACTGCGCGTCGAAAGGGGGAGTGACGATGCTGACGAAGGCGATGGCGATCGATCACGGGCATGAGAACATACGCGTAAATTGCATTTGCCCTTCGATCGTGGAAACGGAATTGGTGAAGGGACTCTTCGACGCCAGCGAACAGGGGGAAGCGCGGCGGAAGGGGCGGCTCGGGTTGATTCCGCTGGGGCGCTTCGGGCAGCCTGTGGATGTGGCGGAGATGGCGGTGTTCCTGGCTTCGGAGGAGTCGTCGTGGCTTACTGGGGCGGCGATTCCGTTGGATGGGGGGCTGACGGCGTACTGAATTTTAGGTTTTCAAGTTTCGGTTTTCAGTTCTCAGGATAGAAGGTAAGGCCTGAGGGGACGTGGCGGAAAGCGGCGGAGCGCGATGACGAAGAGGATGTCAAAAGAGGAGAAGCGCGTCACGGAACTGGTGCGGCGGCGGATTAAAGAGAGCCAGTCGACGGATCTTCTGGGATTTGACGTGGAAAGCGTGCACGTAGGACGGGCCATTTTCCGTCTGGACGTGCGGCCGAACCACAAGCAGATTCACGGCGTGGTACACGGAGGAATCTTAGCGGCGCTCGCTGACACTGCAGCGGCGATCGCGGCCTATACGGCCGTGCCGATAGGGACAGAGATCGCTACCGTGGAACTAAGCATCAATTATCTTGAGCCGGTTCCGGGCGGGCGCATCAAAGCGGACGCGCGCGTGTTGCGGGCCGGCAGGAATTTTGTGGTGACCGAATGCGAAATATTCAACGAGGACGGGTCGCTGGCCGCAAAGGCGCTGCTCACCTTCGGAGCAACGGCCGGGCATTCGCTTTACAAGTAGAGAGCTTACTCTTCGCCACCCTGGGCCGATTCTTCTCCGTCCTTGTGGACGTATTTGATCACGCGCTTGAAGATGAGCAGGTTGGGGCTGCCCTGGCGGGTGAGCTTGATGCAATCGCGGTCGTACCATTCGACGGTGCCGCGAAGTATTTCACCATCCTCGAGAACGACAGCCATCGGTGTATGCGATTGCATCTGCTTGACCCAGTAGAAATTCTCAGCGTGGGTCGTTTCCGGCGGCGCGGGCTTTTTGTTCGGGATAGGGCCGTTGTGCTGAGGGCGGGGTACGCTCGGCTCCTTGACGTCCGGGAAGCCCGGACGAAACATACGGCGGTTCACCATGACTGCTCCTTCTAAGCTACAGGGGTGATGTATCTATTGCCTATGATGCGTTTGGAAGGCTGTGGGTTACAGTCTAGCGATTTATTTTTGTAATTGCGAATCTTCGCGGGCGTCAATCAGGAATGGGTGAGGGAGGATCGCGAATTTGCAGGCGCAAGAGACGCAGCCAGGGCGTCGAGGCCGAGTTGGCGGTTCAAATTTCGGCGCGCGCCAGCGTAAAGTTCGTCAAAACCGGCAATGGCGCGGAGAACCCAGGCAGAATCCACAGATTTTGCGAGTGATTCCAATTCTTTTGCGAGCGGAGCATTGCGCAACACCGGTTCTTTCACTTTGGACGTAAGTTCAAGAAGATCGGTGAGCAAGCCATAGAAGACGCCGATCTGATCCTCGAAGGAGGAATCGCGGTCCTTGGCCAAGGCCGAGGTGTCTGAGAATAGCTGGGCGAAACCGTGACCTTGCGCAGCGCGTTCGAGGATGCGCAGGGCACTTCTGCGGCGCTGGGCGGCCGCGCCGACATCCATTTCGATGGCGAGGCCCGGGCTGCCCTCCGCGAGTTGCGCGGCGAGTTTGATTTCGGCAGGTTTGCGATCGGTCTTTTCTCTCAGGATCCTTTCCACGGCCGCCTGCGGCAGCGGGGCGAAATGAAACTGCAGGCAGCGCGAGACGATGGTAGGCAGAAGCGCATAGGGAGAGGGCGCGGTGAGGATCAGCGTCGCCGAGCCGGGAGGCTCCTCGAGAATTTTCAGGAAGACGTTGGCGACATCCCAGCGCATGGTCTCCGCGCCATCGAGGATGAAGACGCGGCGCCGGCCCATGGGTTGAAAGTAGGCGGCACGCTGGACGGCGCGCAACTGGCCGACGCGCAACATCGGGCGCGCTACCGGGCTCTTCAGGCGGACCGGATCGGGCACGAGCGCCCACACGTCAGGGTGCGACTGGAGAATCAGAGGCACGCGCTCGACGGTGGCGGCGTCGGCACTCTCGCCACGCTCGGCGAGACCTTGCTCAAGCAGCGTTTGCGGATCGGCGAGCTGGGAGATGCGCTGACAAGTGGCGCACTCGCCGCAGAAATCGTCTTCAAGGCGTTCGCAATTGGCGGCCTGGGCAAACATGCGGGCGAGAGTAAATTTGCCAACACCGCGGGCGCCGGTGAAGAGCAATGCGTGGGGAACGCGTTTACTGCGGAGAGCGCCGCGAAGCGCCGTGACTATACGTTCGTTGCCGAGAAATTCCTGAAAGCCCATGATCAGCCGCCACCCGCGCCAGAATCCCGCATGACTTGCGTGGAGATGACCTTATTTACGGCGGCTAGAACGTCTTGGGCGATTTCTTTGGTCGAGCGCATCGCTCCGCGGACCGCGTCGAAACACTCGATGGCCACCCACGGGGCTTGCAGTGCGAGGAGGTCGTACATGTCCGCAGCCTGCTCGAGGTGGCGCAGGCTCGCTTCCAAAATGTCCTGTTTTGCGGTGGTGTAGGTCCGTGCGGATTTCTTGGCCACGAGCCTTTGCGCTTCGTGCGGGGGCACGCGCAAATAAAGAATCAGGTCTTCGCGCGGGAGATCATAGATTCCGTATTCAAGGCGCTCGATCCAACGGCGGAACTCGGCGCGTTTTTCCGGGGCCACGCGGGCGGTCTGATGAGCTAGATTCGAACCGATGTAGCGGTCCACCAGGACAATTTTGCCGGCCTGCAAAGCAGATTCGAGGCGCGGCTTGAATTCGAATCGGTCTCCGGCGTAAAGGAGCGCCGTGAAGTGCGGGTCAACCGTATCGAGGGGACCGAAGTCGCCGTTGAGAAACTGGCCGACCATTTTGCCGAACCAGGAATCATATTGCGGAAATGCCGTTGAATAGACACTCTGCCCGCCTTCACCGGCGGCAATGACTCCGTGGAGCAGATCCATCTGCGTACGCTTGCCGCTGCCATCGATGCCTTCGATGGCCACCAGCCTGCCGAGAGCCCGTCTATTTACATTGGAATGCAAACCAGCCTCAATTCCAGGATAACTCACCGCCACATAGGGCCGCAGGTCAGTCTAACCGCAGACATTCTGCGCCGCAATGCCACGCGTGCTAGGATTCAAATTCGAACATGACACAAACTTCGGTGCGGGAAAATCTGCTGCGAATTCAGGAGAGGATCGCTCAGGCGGCGAATCGCGCGGGGCGTGGCGCGGAAGAGATCACCTTGGTCGGAGTGTCCAAGACGCAACCGGCGCGCGCCATCCGCGAGGCGTACGAAGCGGGAGTGCGGCACTTTGGCGAAAACCGCGTGCAGGAGTGGGAAGGGAAGCGCGCCGGAACGGATGGATTGGCGGCGAAGTGGCACCTGATCGGTCATTTGCAGAGCAATAAGACGGCGCGGGCGGCGAAACTTTTTCACAGCATAGACTCTGTCGATGACTTGGCGATCGCTCAGCGGTTGGACCGCGCTCGGGCTGAAGCGGGGATCACGGGCAAACTGCACGTGCTGATTGAAGTGCGTGTTGCACCAGAGGAGACAAAGAGCGGGGTGGAAATAAATGAGCTTCCGAAATTGGCAGAAAGTTTTGGCGATCTGCCTCGATTGGAGCTTGCGGGACTGATGTGCATTCCACCTTTTCTGGAAAAGGCAGAGCAAGTCCGTCCGTATTTCAAGCGCTTGAGAGAACTGCGCGAGGAGTTGACCAGACGACTTGGTATCGACCTACCCGCTCTGTCGATGGGAATGTCGCACGATTTTGAAGTAGCGATCGAAGAGGGCGCAACCGAAGTGCGCGTGGGCACGGCGCTTTTCGGGACTCGAGTCATCAAGTAAAGATTCGTGAGGTATCGGATGCTGGAGGTCCAAGAACGGGAAGGAACCGCGATTTTCTCGGTGAGGGTTCAGCCGCGAGCGAGCAAGGACGAGATTGCGGGGGAGATGGGAGGCGCGCTAAGGGTGCGGCTGCGAGCGCCGGCCGTGGAGGACCGCGCGAACGAGGCACTGGTGGAATTCCTGGCGCAACTTTTGAAAACACCCAGGTCGGCTGTTAGAATTCAAAGCGGCGAAAGAAGCCGCACAAAACGCATTGAAATCTACGGCGTGACCCGGCAGCAGGTTCTGGCGCTGTTGGTGCAGGAAGCTTGAAGCTTCACAGTTGAATGTTGTCCGAGCGGTGGAGCTGATTCCCGAATGAGCGCAGATATTCAAGGCATCCAGAGCGATTTGCGCGCCGCCAAGATCGGTGGCTGGCTCTTCTATGATTTTCGCGGACGCGATCCCATCGCGCAGCACATCCTGAGTTTGCCGGAAGGAATGAGGACGCGAAGGTGGTTCTATTTCGTTCCGGCGAAGGGAACGCCCAAGAAGCTGGTACACAAGATTGAGACGCAGTCGCTGGCGGCATTGCCCGGGGAGACGCTGTATTACTCGGCGCAGGATGAACTGCGAAAAAATCTGAAAAAGATGTTTGGCCGCGCGAAGAACGTGGCGATGCAATATTCACCAAAAAACGCGATTCCGTATGTGGCGATGGTGGACGCGGGGACGATCGAACTGGTGCGCAGCTCCGGCCCGAAGGTGGTCAGTTCGGCGGATCTGGTGCAGAAATACGAAGCGTGCTGGAGCGCCGAGCAGCTGGAATCGCATCTTTCGGCCGGGGTGGCCATCGACAGGATCGTGCGCGAAGCTTTTCAGCTTGCCGCGAAGAGCGTGCGCGAGAAAAAAACGCTGACGGAATTCGATTTGAAGAGCTGGATACTGAAGGAATTCGATGCCGCGGGAATTTGGACCGAGGAAGGACCTGACATCGCGGTCAATGCGCATGCCAGCGATCCTCACTACGGCCCCACAGCGGAGTCCACCTCGCCGATCCGTGAAGGCGACCTGCTCTTGATGGATGTTTGGGGAAAGAAGAAGACGACCGGGAGCGTATATTACGACGTCACCTGGATCGGATATCTTGGGGCGAAAGTCCCGGAGAAGTATGCGAGGGTGTTCGGCGTGGTGCGGGAGGCGCGCGATGCGGCGACGGACATGATTCGCAAACACATTGCGGCGGGGAAGCCGCTGCAAGGATGGCAGGTGGACAAAGCGGCGCGCCGGGTCATTGAAAAGGCGGGTTACGGAAAATATTTCTTTCACCGCACCGGGCACAGCATTGGAGAAAGAGTGCACGGGAACGGCGTGAACATGGACGGACTCGAAACACACGACATCCGGCACCTGATCCCACATACCTGCAATTCGATTGAGCCGGGAATTTATCTGCCGGAATTCGGCGTGCGCAGCGAAGTGAATGTGTATATCGGCGAAGGTGAGGCTCGCGTGACGGGCTCGATTCAGAAAGAAATTCTGGCATTACTGGCATAAGCCTGGAATAGATAGAAGGAAGAGGAATGGCAGACGAGACGGCAGTACCGGCGGCTCCGCGGCAGGATACCAGACGCGAGACGATGGCCTTCGTGATTGGTGTGGCGGGATGGATCGTGCCTGGCCTGGGTCACGCTCTCCTCAAGATGTGGGGCCGCGCAGCGGCATGTTTTCTGACGGTAGGCATGCTCGTGATTCTTGGCGCGGGGATGCGGGGCAATGTTTTTAGTTCAAGCGGGAACGACGCTTTCGATTCGCTGGGTTATTTGGCGGATCTGGGCACGGGAGCATTTTATTTGGTGGCTAGGTCGCTCGAAACGAGCGGCGCGGACGTCTCGCACGCGGGCGGCGATTACGGGACGCGATTCCTTGCTGCAGCGGGTGTGCTGAACCTGCTGGCGGCACTGCATGCGTATGAAGCGGCGCGAGGACGCAAAGCATGAACGCAGGAATGGGATTCCATCTCAGTCATTTCCAGTCATTGCTGCTCTTCGCCCTGCTGATATCCATCGCGTTTGGCTTTCTGAGCCGGCGGCGGCCGATCGACCGCGTGAAATACATCGTGTGGTCGCTGTTTCTCTTTCTGTTGATCGGGGTGGGAATCGGATGGGCGATGTATCCGTTCTCACGCTGAAAGAACTTTATTTTCGCGTGGTTCCAACTCGAAGCTCACAACAACGGTACGCAAATCGGATCACGGCGAACCATCCAAACTGCTGGGCGCAGCGAGTTTGGTGTAGGCTTTCCACCGGAGAGAATCATGTTCAAGTTCAGACTTCTACAGTTGCCGCTTTTTCTTCTGGCATTGATTTCCCAAGCGAGCGCGCAGTTCGCACACACCGACCACAAACAGATCGTAGATGCCTCTAGTAAACCGCTCCTTCTTCGCGCAACAAATCTGGGGAATTGGTTGGTGCCAGAGGGTTACATGTGGCAGTTCCAAGGCGGCCCGCAATCTCCCAGTGAGATCCGCGCGCTGGTGCTGGAGCTGCTTGGGCCTGAAGGGTCGGCCGCATTCTGGCAGAAGTACCGGGAGAGCTACGTCACGCGGGAGGACATCGCGCTGCTGCGTCGGGCCGGCTTCAACGCCATTCGAGTTCCTTTGCACTACAGCTTGTTTGAGAGCGACGACGCGGAAGGTTTCAAGCTGCTGGACCGGTTGATCGTCTGGAGTCGCGCCGAAGGTCTATATGTGATCCTTGATCTGCATGCCGCACCGGGAGGACAAACGGGCACGAACATCGATGACAGCGCCGGATATCCTTGGTTATACCAGAGTCCACAAGAGCAAGAACATCTGATGGCCATCTGGCGGCGGCTGGCGACGCACTATCGGGATGAGGCGGCCGTGCTCGGTTATGACCTGCTGAATGAACCGATCCCGCATTATCCCAAGCTGGCGTATTTGAATCCTTCTCTTGAACCGCTCTACAAGAAGTTGTCGAGCGAGATACGCGAGGTTGATGCTCACCATATTCTCTTTCTCGGTGGTGCGCAGTGGGACGGGAACTTTTCGGTCTTCGGAAAACCTTTCGATGCGAACACCGCCTACACGTTGCACAAGTATTGGACGGCGCCGGATGAAAGCGTGCTAACGCAATACATTGATTTTCGCGAACGTTATGATGTGCCGATCTGGATGGGCGAGTCCGGGGAGAATACCGACGAGTGGATCGCGCAATTTGTGAAAGCGCTGGAAAAAAACAACATCGGATGGGCTTTCTGGCCGTATAAGAAGATGGAAAAGGCGTCGGCGGTCGTCAGCATTATCCCGCCTGCGGATTGGGGAAAGATCGTGGAGTTCGCAAAGCTGCCGCCCGGCACTGGGCACGCGGAAGAACGGCTGAAGGCCCGGCCTGAACAGGAGACGATCACCCGTGCTTTCGCCGCGTTGCTGGAGAATGTCCGCCTGCAAAAGTGCCGGGTGAATGAGGGATATTTAAAAGCGCTAGGAATGAAGACTGATATTGCGCCGATTAGTGCGGGAGGATCGGCGCACTGAGGCCACCGGCGTTCGCGGCGCCTCCGGCAGTAATCACAGGAACCAAGAGCGCCGAGGGATGCTCGGAGTCGTGCAGGATCGTGTTCGTGGCCGAGACAAACTCGCGGCTCGTCGCCTGATCCGCGCCGGTGTTCAGGTTGCTATCAAAGCGCGGGAAATTGCTGCTGGATACTTCCAGGCGAATGATATGGCCCTTCTTAAAGACGCTACTCGTAGCCCACAGGTCCACCGAGATTTTGTAAACCTGGTCCGGATTCATCAGCCCGGGCTTCTCCTGCGAATCGCGATAGCGCATGCGAAGAATTCCGTCGGTGAGATTCATGGCGAAGCCGACGGGTGAGACGTCCACAAGCTTTGCCGTGAAATCGGTGTCTACTGCAGAAGATCTGGCCCAGAGCTCAAGCGTGACCGGCCCGGTGACTTCCATATCCTCGGCAAGCGGCTTGGTGGAATAGACAAGTACGTCGTCGCGATTTTCAGAGGCGCGCTGGTCGCGCGGGCCCGGCTCGTAGTGCTCAGCGTCGCAGCAGAGCGAGCCGCCGATAGTGGGCACGGGATTTGCCGGATCGTACGTGAATTTGTCAGGCGTTTCTTTTTTTGGTGGCGTGAGGGAAAGGCCACCGTCGCCGCGCAGCGAATTGGCCGAACCGCCCGAGTGCAGGAAGTAGCGAGTGAGTTTGGCTTCCGGAGGAGGCCAATCCGATTCCTGATGGTACTTATTCTCCCCCATCACAAAAATGCGCACGGGCACGGTTGCAAACTCGTTCTGCACGCCCTTGAAGAGATAGTCGTACCAGGCAAGCACGACTTCCGTGGACGGGAATTTGAGCGCGTCGTCCCCGAATTCGACGTCTCCGATGCGGCGCCCGAAGCCGGCGTGCCCGCCGATCTGCACCAGCAACCGCTGCCCCTTGCGTGCCTCGTCCGTGCCGCCGTGCGCCTTGATTCCCATGTAATTCCTTAGCGTGCCGGCCAAAAAAATGTCATACCAACCGCCGATGTGAAGGGCCGGGACTTGAATATCCGAAAAATGCTCCTCGATGGACCACTGCTTCCAATACGCGTCATAATCGGGATGCGCGAGCCAATCAAGATAGTATGGCGCAAGTTCGGCGGTGGCCTCGGCGCCCGCCGGAAGCGAGACGTAATTGAAGGCCGGATAGTGAGTGAGCGGAAGCACGGGCGCGCCCAGCAGCGCGTTTGTGTTTTTCGCAATCAATCGCCACATCGTGTTCGTGGCGAGCTGGGTCGCCCAATTTTGATCGAACCACTGTTCGAGCGCTCCGCTCTGATACGTCCAGCCGTCGTGATAATTGCTGGCGGTGACCACAGGGCAGATTCCCGCAAGATGCGGAGGGTGGGCAATCGCGGAGAGCATCTGTGTTGCGCCGACGTAGGAACCGCCGATCATGCCGACTTTGCCGTTCGAGGATGGCAACGCGGCAGCCCATTCGACGGCGTCGTAGCCGTCGTTGGACTCGTGGCGGAACGGATACCACTCGCCTTCCGATGTGTAACGCCCACGAACATCCTGCACGATGACGACGTAGCCGTGCGTGGCAATCTGATACGCCGGCCCGACCGCCCAGCCCACGCTTTTATCGTAGGGCGTGCGCATCAGGATGACCGGAAATGTCCCGTCAGCCCTCGGACGGTAAATGTCCGAATAGAGTGTCACGCCGTCACGCGTTTTCATCGGGACGCCATTCTGCGTGATCACCGCGTAGTTTTGCTGCGCGCCAGCGCAATACGGGGCTGATAGAACTACGGCACAGATCATGAGGATTGCGTGTAAGACTCTCCTTTGGAACAAGACTGCCTCCCTGCGCGACATGGACGTGAAAGTACCGCTCCGAACCGACTTCCGTATGTTTATCCCGCGAGCGCGTTTGCAGTTCAGGAAACCTGAGCCGCGAATTCGCCGTCTCTCTTGGCATCAGTTGCTGGACGTTTCAGTGATGCAGGAGCTGGCGATCATGCGGCGGCTCACAACAGCTGTATTGCTCGTCGCAGCACCGGACCTGCGCTTTTTCGCCTTCCTTATTCCTTTACGCATCCCTACAGAGGAACGATTTGTTTTGAACTGTTTCGCACTGACTTTATAACGCTTCCCGGAGAAATGAAATACCTAGAGTCGCGTTGAAGGAAGCTGCTGCCATAGGATGGATCATCACTCGCGATTCGTCCCTGGCCACTTGGCAGTTATTCTGCCAAATCGGCTAGTTGCTCTCTCCAAAATCCGCCATGGGTTCTGGCAGCTTATCGCTGTCTCGGGAAACCCACACATACAAGGTCGGCAGCAAAAAGATGCTGAGCAGCAGAGCCCCAATCAGGCCTCCGACGATGACGATGGCGAAGGGACGCTGCGAGTCCGACCCGATGCCACGCGAAAGTGCTGCGGGGAGCAGGCCGAGGGTGGCGACAAGCATCGTCATCATGATGGGGCGAAGACGAAGAACGGCGCCCTCGATGGCCGCAGATTCAATGGTGTGGCCGGCAGCACGCAGTTGGTTGATGTATTCCAGCATGATAACGCCGGTTTGCACCGAAACACCGAAAAGCGCCAAGAAGCCCACGCCCGAGGACACGCTGAAGTGTGTTCCTGTGAATAGGAGCGCAAGCAATCCACCAACAGGCGCCATCGCCACGTTTGCAAGAATGAGCAGGGCCCACTTCCCCGAACTGAACATCGCGTAAAGAATGACGAAAATTCCCAGGATCGTCAGCGGAAGTACGATCATGAGGCGCCTCTCAGAACGCTTCTGGCTCTCGTATTCGCCGGCCCAGTCAACGTGATAGCCGATGGGGAGCTTAACCTGCTCGTTCACCTTCTGGATGGCCTCTTCGACCGCGCCGCCGAGGTCGCGGCCACGGACGCTGTACTTGATCGCGACGTAACGCGAATTTTCTTCGCGGTAGATTTCCGAGGCGCCGTCCTGAGTCTCGACCTTCGCAAGCTGAGCCAACGAAACGCGCGCGCCGGAAGGTGACAGCAGCCGAATATTCTCGATGGCTTCTCTTGTGTCGCGGTAAGGCGCCTGGTAGCGGATGACGAGGTCGTAACGCCTTTCGCCCTGCAATACTTGACTGACCGCGTTTCCGCCCACGGCGGTCTGAATGGCGTCCTGTACATCCGCGACGTTGATTTGGTAGCGTGCCGCCGCCTTGCGATCTACGATGAAATTGAGATTGGGCTGGCCGATTACGCGAAACACTCCGAGGTCTTCGATCCCGCGGACGTTGCGCATGATAGCCACGATCTGATCGGCCGTTTCCTCCAGAGGTTTCAGATCATCGCCGTAAATCTTGACGGCAAGCTCACCTTTCACGCCGCTGACTGCTTCTTCCATGTTGTCCGAAATGGGCTGGGAAAAGTTCCAAAGCACACCGGGAATCTTGCTGAGCTCTCGATCCATCGCTCCGATCAACTCGTCCTTGTCTTCGTGAAAAACGGGGCGCCATTTGTTCTTGGGCAAAAGGTCAACAAAGTATTCGGTATTGAAGAAACCGGTGGTATCTGTGCCGTCATCGGGCCGGCCAACTTGCGAAACTACCTGTGTAACCTCAGGAAAAGACGCAAAAACGATACGCGCCTGATTCATGACTCGCGCGCCTTCCGTGGGTCCGGTGCTCGGCGCCAGCGTACCGCGAGCCCAAATGGCGCCTTCATCAAGGTGCGGCAAGAACTCCGAACCGATCACTCCACTGAATATCAGAAAAAGCGCCACACACAAGGCAAAGCCGGCCGCGCCCACTGTCACCAGTCGATGCTCAATCGCCCATCGCAATGAGTTTCGATAGGAGCGTTTCAAGTATTCCATCACCGGGTTGTGCCATTCACGGACACCATCTTTAAAGAACACGCTGGAAAGGACCGGCGCGATGAGCATGGAGAACA
>DATNLB010000322.1:0-2596 GCA_035603095.1 Candidatus Acidiferrales bacterium | reverse complement strand
CGTGCCGCGCTGCCTGATCAAAATCGTTCCCGCATTCACGAGCTGCCCGCCGAAGCGCTTCACACCAAGCCTCTGCCCGTGTGAATCCCGCCCGTTTGTAGACGACCCGCCGCCCTTCTTATGTGCCATGACTCAATCCTCTTCTCTGAATTTCCCTGTAATGTAGGTGCCGGGCTTTAGCCCGGCCAGTTTTTCGGAAGCCGTTCACGCCGCGCAACAGGCCTTACAGTTTGATATCGCTAACCTGCACAGCCGTAAAATTCTGCCGGTGCCCGCGCGAAATCTTGTACTGGTTGCCCTTCTTGAACTTCAGCACGGTTAGCTTCTTGGCGCGTCCCTGGCTGACAATCTTGCCAGTCACCGTCACCTTTGACGCGTCCGATCCCAGCACGACTTTTTTTTCGTCGGTATGCACTGCAAGCACGGAACCGAACGTTACCTTCTCTCCCACGTCTCCGCTAACCCGCTCAATCCGTATGGTGTCGCCGGGCGCGACGCGATACTGCTTCCCCCCGGTCTGAATGACGGCGTACATCGCTCCTCCACCTGTAAAGGCAAACGCCAATTATAGAGGCTTTACACCAAACCCGTCAACGCACGAAAATCATGTGTGTCAAACCTCTTTTAAAATGTCCCCTGGTTTACCTCGATTAAAATGTCCCCTTGGTTGAGATTGGAAGATGGTTCCGGGAGGGGTGCTGGAGTGCAGCCCGTCGCCGCGTTTTTTGCGGCGCCGGGCGGAACGCAAGCACCCTTCCCGGCGCGGCGCGCGGCCACCGCTTTCGCCAGCAGGCGCCGCCGCAGTCGTTTGATGTGGGCGCCCGCATGGCGTTTGCACGGGCTATCCGGACCCGGAAGGTAGCGCCGTTGCCAGCAGCGCACGTGTACGGTCGCCTCCGGCTCGCCTTCGGGGGCACGCCGCGGTGGGCCGCTCAGTTCTGTAAAGGCCATGGTTTCTCCCCCGTAACACACCTCGATGGCTCCCTGTTCACTTTCCAAGAGCACGGCCTTGACGCGCGGCGACCGCCGTTGACGGCGCGTCGGCTGCAGCTGCAAGTAGCGGTTGTGGTGGCGCACCACCCAGTCGTTGCTCACCCAGCGCTCCGTCTGCAGTCGAAAGACGCGGTCCAGTTCCGCGCTGCTCGGACAGGGCCGGTGATAGTCCTGCGGTTGCGCCGCGTTCTTGGCGAAGCGCCGATTGAGCGCCGGGAGATAATGCGTTTCCATGTAGGCGTTGGCGGCGACGTCTTCGTGGATCTCCTGGCGGCGGAATTTTTTCACCAGACGATCTTGATGCACGCCGTTGTTGCGCTCCACGCGGCCTTTGGCTTGCGGCGAGTGCGCCCCAACAATGCGGATGCCCAAGCGCGCGCACATGCGTCCGAACTGCGTCAGTGGCTCTTCCCCGCGTAGTTCCTGCTGCGGCGTGGGTGCCACTTTGTAGACATTTTTCCAGTCCGTGTACAGCACCAGAGGCACTCCGTAGCGCTCGATCCACGCGCGCAGCACATGCGCTGCTGCCCAGATCGTTTCTGCTTCGCCCAAACGCGCGTGCGTGATGCCGGTGGCGTCATCGACCATGTTCATCAGGCATCCGTGCGGACCGCGCTGCTCGTACCAGGCGTGGAAGCTGCCGTCCAGCTGCACCAACTCGCCAAAATGCTCTTTGCGCGGACGACGGTGCAGATGCGCAGGCTTTCGCCCGCGCGTGCGCATCCACAATCCGTGCTCCAGCATCCAGCGCCGCAACGTCTCTTCATCGATGCGCAACCCGTCTTCTTCGGCCAGATGCTCGGCCGCTAACGTGGGGCCGAAGCGCGGCTCTTCGGGACCCCCAGAATACTTTTCACGAAGCAGCCCCAGGACCTGGTCGCGAAACGCGCGCGGCTTGGCGCGGTGCGACTCCCGGCCCGCGCTGCGATGCTGCAGGCCGCTGGCTCCTTCGAGTCGGTATCGCCGCCACAGACGCTTGGTCTGGCGGTAACTCAGCGCCAGCATCTCGGCAGCGTCCACCAGCCGCAGCGCTTCGCTTTGTACTCGACTGAACACTTCCAGACGGTGCAACTCCCGCGTGCTCATGGCTGTCCTCTTCACGGCGACCCCCAGAAAGTGGTCGCAGTTTAGGGGACATTTTTAACGAGGATAGAAGGGGACATTATCAAGGAGGTTCAACACGCACGAAAATCATGTGGAATTGAGAGGGTACATCATTCCCTCTGGTGAAATTGAAGGGTGTGGGTCCGAAAAGGCGCAATGGAGGTGGCTGCCCTGGCTGGGGTATTTGCCCCGAATACCCGGCTTTCACATGAAAGTCGAACCACACCAATAACTTGCACGGAGTGGCACAACTTTTCCCCTCCACGCGGGTTCCTTGAATGTACGGGATTTGAGGGTCCCAAAATGCGATATCTACGGTTCTTCGGTTTGCTCGGTATTTTTCTCGGTATCTGTCTCTTCTCGGCTTCTAACGCGAATGCCCAGCGCGTCGCCTTCGGCGTTGGATTTGGAGGGCCCGTCTATTACGGCCCGCCCGCCTGCGCCTATGGGTACTACGACTATTCTCCATACGACTGCGCGCCTTACGGCTATTACGGCC
>DATNLB010000311.1:0-5051 GCA_035603095.1 Candidatus Acidiferrales bacterium | reverse complement strand
GCCGCTGCCGAAAGAGAAGTATGAAATCGCTGGGCGATTTTTTCGATCACTTGCAGAGAAGGCGGTGCGGACTCGACGATCGGCTGGACCTCGGAAGCGGGCATGAGAAGCTCGGCGGCAAATTCATCGGCCTCGCGCTCGAGTTCTCGCGACCAGTCGCCCCAGTTCCCGATGTCGGACTTGGTGCAAACGAGCTCCGTCTGGTCGTGATCGGGAAGCAAAAAGTGAGCGATTTCATGGGCGAGCGTGAAATTCTTGCGGCCAGCCTCGCGGATCGATTGCCGGATTGCAATCGTTCCCAAAGGAATCTCGCGCGCTCGAATCAAGGCGCCGTCAAACCCATCAGCGTCCACCTCGCGAATTTGGAGTCCGAGTCGCGAAGCGACTGCCCGAAGATTGCCATGCTCGAGCGGCAGTTCGCGCGCGAGGGCGCGTGCATAGGCGCCGCCTTTTTGCGACCCGCTCATCGACCGTCTTTCGGGCGGCTGTGATTATTGCGTTTCAAAAGATCCTCGGCGAGGTCGTCCAGGAGTTTCTTGTCCCGTTCCGAGAGTTCCTTCTTGTTTCGATAGGCGGTAGCCAAAGTCACACGCGGCAGCCTCGCGAGTCGTTCCTGCATACGCTGAGCGCGGTCGATGACACTCCGGATGGCCGCTCGGGCTTCGCGAACTAATGTTCTTTCCTTTGGGGAACCAGATACGCCTGGGCGCAAGTCACTAAGCGCCTGTTTCAAGAGCGCCGGAACGGGCCGGCCTGCTGCCGCGTACTCTTTTGCTAGGGCATCAAACCTTCGATAAAGGCATGCCTTGACCTCTTCCGGATCAATTCTTGCGCGCCGCAAGAGTTCCCGGGCTTCCCGGGATTCCAGCTCGCTCGGGCTGCCGTACAAGCTGTCGGACAGTTGAGCCAACCGCGCGTTTTGCGGCAAAAGATCCTTTTCCTTCTGTTCGCTCATGCGGTTTTCCTCTCTACCAAGTTGTGATCGATGAGTTGCCGCTGCAGCCTCTTCTTCCTGTTCTGCACCTCTGCTGCAGTAATGCCCAACTCAGCTGCTATTTCGCGGGGCTTGTAAAGGTTGAGTTCCAGCACCGCCCTCACAACTTCCGCTAGTTCCGGTTCCCCGGCAAAGGCAGTCCGTGCGCGTTCACCGTACCGCTCTTCATCGATGGACCCCGCAAAATCTATGGTCGATCCCGGCAATTCGTCAAGCGACAGGGGAACAGCATCGGCATCCCGTTCGGCAGGAACCGAGGATCGGCTCTCCTCGTGGGCATGTGCCGCCTTACGAAGGGAATCGATAATGTCATTGCGCAAGGCGGTCGCCAGCAGGGAGAACAAATCGCCACGGGAGGCCTGATGTTGAAGCTTGCCTTCCACATATTCCACCAAGACTGCCGAGACAAAGTCGTCGACGGACAGACCGACGCCGGCGACTGAAGAGTCACGCCCACCGAGTCCAAACTCGTTAAAGGTTCGCAGCCCAAAAGCGGTCAGCCGATGGGCTAGTTCCTCAAAATCCAGGCTCTGCTGCGCTTCCAAGAAGAAACCTCGGACGCCGAGATGACAGCCGTCTAACCGGCGGGAGTCTAAGGTTCTAACATGAATGGGCAAGCAGAATCACCGGGATCATACTCAGTATGCGAAGTAAAAGATCGTTTCTGGCCACGCACGGGCGGGAATATTGTTTCTTTCGGAACACCCAAATTCGGGAGATTGGTTCGCTCTGTCGGTATCAGCCCTGGAGCTGAACTCGAGCATGGCGTGCCCCAAGAAAAGGCGCGGATTTTGGAGGTGGACCGTGATACCGGACAAGGCGTTGGAACTAAACATTTCTTTGGTTTTAGAGGTTCGTGGTGATTCCGTGGAATGCACCGGGATTCAAGTCATCAAGCCTGGTGGCGGCTTGGCAGGCAATGGAATCGACCCCAACGGAGCAATGACTCGCATAGGAAAGGAAAGCAGTGGGACGAACGGGGTTCCTCCTTTGTACGTTTCTCATGCGGATGTTTCGGGGAAAGGGCCGGCTCAAGACGGGGCACAACACGAAGAGCCGATAGGTACCACGGCAGACTGCCGGAACACTTGGATCTTTCAGGCCAGCCCGGAATTCTCCGACGTTCGGAGTGCAGTTCGCACCCTTAGGGAACATACCTGGCTCGTCCAGAAGCACAAGGAACAGATCAAACCGGGAGACAGGGTGTATGTGTGGGAGTCCGGTCCGCGGGGAGGGATCATCGCACTGGCGGAGGTATCCGAGCCGCCTCGGATTCAACCGGAACCGAAAGAACAACTGCTGTTCATCCGGAACAGTGAAAAGTTCGCAGGAGACCGCCTTCGCGTAAAGACCCGATTGCTCAAGCTGATCGAACCAGCGATTCAACGGACGTATCTTTCATCGCGGGCGGAATTCGCTACCTTGAGCATCTTGCGGCACCCGCGGGCCACGAATTTTCGCCTGACGCGAGAAGAAGCAAAAGCCCTGGAAGGCATTGTGGACAGTATGGCTGTGGCAGCTGCTCCTCATGATTCCGTGCAAGGGGAGAAACGGATCGTATTTGCCCAGGCGTAAGGACTAGCCCGCCCTTAACATAGGACCAGCCGCAAGGAGCACTCGCCCAGACCGCACATCGGTCAGCATGTCCGTAGACAAGGCGAAACGGGCGGAACCCCCACTTGGAAGCGCAGAGAGACTCTCTCCCTTGGGGGAACACGTCGGACTTTTCTTCCGCACCCGTGCCAAGACGATCCAAGGAAAATGCCGGAGGCGGTCGTTGCGAAAGCAATCAACAGCTGCGACCCCGACGCCGACCTCCTCGATTACTGTGCGATCTGCCAGAGACAGGAGGCATCCCAATGACGACGGACGAAAGTCGGAACATAAAGGACATCCCAGCCAGCGAATACATCCGCACAAACTTTCATCCGTCTGATCGGATTGCCGTCCTGGTCCGCAACGGCGGTACGGGCGAAACGATCCAGCGTATCACGACTGCTGAACGGATCGCGGGAACTTCCGCTCAGGAATGGCTCCAGCACAAGAATGAAAAAGAGGCATGCGACATCTACATCGGAATGAACACCCTGAAACCCGAGGCACGCACGCGAACTAAGGAGGACATTCAGACCATCCGCCATCTTTACCTGGACATCGATCACGATGGCCCGCCGGCCTTGGCGAAGATTCGCCAATCCAACCTGGTGCCGCCGCCGAATTACACCCTAAATACATCGCCTGAAAAATTCCAGATCGTGTGGCGGGTCGAGGGTATTGACCGGGAACACGGCGAGGCCCTGCTGCGTGCCATGGCACGCAAACTCGGAGGCGATCCTGCGGCCACCGATTCCACTCGCGTTCTGCGTCTCCCGGGATTCGTCAACCGAAAGTATCAAACCGAGTTTCGGGTGCAAGCCGAGAAGCACACCGACCGCATTCATCACCTACAAGATTTTCGCCTAAGCACTGAGCCGATCGACAACCACTTCCGCGCGCACTACAGGCGGTTAACGCAACGGTCTTCTGAAACGCGACCATTGAGCCAGTCCGAGCACGACTGGATCTTTGCGAAGCGCGCCCTCGCCCGCGGCGACGACCCCGAAGAAATCATCAGCAGGATCGCGGATTTTCGCAGCAATGAGAAAAGCGACCCGCTGTACTACGCGCGGCTAACCGTCAGCAAAGCGCAGCAGTACCTTGCGACGGAAAAGGCAACTCCGACCCAGCCGATGGATGGCTCTCAAGATCAATGAACCGTCTTCACTCGCATTAACGTACACACAGGATGTTGCACCGAATGGCTATTTTGATTTTCAGCAGGTTTTGCCCGGTAAGTACTGGGCTTTCGTCGCAATCGATTCTGATGCCGCATCGAACTGGCTAACGAGAAAAGCGCAAGTGGACGTGGCCGTAACGGTCGCCAACCTATCTTTAGAGCTGATTGCGAAGCAGCACTTGTAAGAGTGTCCATGGTTCCATGCTTTCGCAATCTTGACTCATGGCGATGAGTCGTGTAGACTCATCCTATGTCTAAGCGATTGCAAGTGATTCTGCAAGATCCGGAATACCGGGAAATTCAGCGGGCCGCTCGCTCGCGTCGGATGTCGATCGCTGAGTGGGTCCGCCAGGCGCTGGCGCTCGCTCGCCGCCGTGAACCGCTGGGCGACGTGGAGAAAAAGCTTGCAGCCGTTCGCGCCGCCGCGCGGCATGAGTCGCCCACGTCCGACATCGACACCATGCTGGCGGAAATCGAACGGGGATACTCCGCCGGCCAGCAGCCGTGATTCTGATCGACTCCACTATTCCTATGTATCTTGTGGGGACACCAGGTCCCCACAAGACCGATGCGCAACGGCTACTGGAAAAGCTAATCAGCCAGCGCGAGCGCCTAGTCACCGACGCAGAAGTGCTGCAGGAAATCCTGCTCCGATACGTCGCAATTAATCGACGCCACGACATCCAGCCCGCCTTCGACGCACTCCTGAACGCAGTGGACGAGGTCCTCCCGGTTGATCGAGCTGTTGTTGAGCGCGCAAAACAGATTGTTCTTGCCTATCAGCGTCTCTCCGCGCGCGACGCTGTGCACCTGGCCGTCATGGGAGGCCACGGAATCGAGCGAATCTTAAGCTTTGATACGGGATTCGATGGATTCCCCGGGGTTACGCGTCTCTCGTAAGGCTTTCCCGGCACCGTGCCCACCATGGAAGCGGCAACCCCATAGATAAGGAAACACTGGGCGGTGGCGTGAGCAGGACTGAGGCTGTCGTGGGAAAAGCGGGGCGGGGGGCGCGCGGAGGTTGGGCCGATGTTGCCAAGCGGCCGCCCGCGACCTCTTAAGAGTGTTCACGGTTTCGCAATTATTTTTTCATAACATTGACGCAAATCCACGCGCTCAAGAAATATGCGGAAACCGCCCCTTGCACACTCCATAAGAGACATCCTGGGGGCTCGCTGTTCAAATCCGTTTCGGGGAATACCGCCGATCTTGGGACTCGTGCGTTGGGACCAACGGCGGCGGTTTTCCCAACCGCCGCACGAAACTCCCAGGAAACCTCGC
>DATNLB010000241.1:0-3819 GCA_035603095.1 Candidatus Acidiferrales bacterium | reverse complement strand
TCGTCAAACAAAATAACCGAGTAGGGATGACGCCTTACCTGCTCGGTGAGCTGTCCGCCCTCCTCGTATCCAACGTAGCCGGGAGGCGCGCCGATAAGCCGCGACACGCTGTGCTTCTCCATGTACTCGCTCATATCGATGCGGATCATCAATTTTTCATCGTCGAAGAGAAACTCCGCCAGCGCTCGCGCCAGTTCCGTTTTTCCGACCCCTGTAGGTCCGAGGAATATGAACGAACCGATCGGCCGCTTGGTGTCGGAGAGTCCTGCGCGGCTGCGCCGCACGGCATTGGACACGCGCTGCAGCGCGTCATCCTGGCCGACGACCCGCTGCCGCAGCCGCTCTTCCATGTGCACGAGCTTCTGCGCTTCGCCTTCCAGCAGCCGGCCCGTCGGAATGCCCGTCCACTTGCTCACCAGTTTCGCAATGTCTTCCTCGTCGACTTCTTCCTTCAGCATCGGCGCGTCTTTCTGCACCGCAGCGAATCGTTCCTGCGCCTTCTGCAGGTCGCGCTCCGCCGCCGCAATCTTGCCGTAGCGGATCTCCGCCACCTTGGCCAGTTCGCCGGAGCGTTCGTATTTTTGTTCTTCCGCCCTCAGTTGTTCGATCTGTTCCTTCAGCTTGCGGATTTTTCCGATGGCTTCCTTTTCCGCTTGCCAGCGCGTCTTTCGTGCGCTGGAATCTTCTTTCAGCGCCGCCAGTTCCTTCTCGATCTGTTTACGCCGCTCCTTCGAGTGCGCATCGGTTTCCTTCAGCAGCGCCTGGCGCTCAATTTCCAGCTGCATGATGCGGCGTTCGATCTCGTCGATTTCCACGGGCAAGGAATCGATCTGCATCCGGAGGCTCGCGGCTGCCTCGTCGATCAGGTCGATGGCCTTGTCCGGCAGGAAGCGGTCCGAGATGTAGCGGTTGGAGAGCGTGGCCGCCGCAATAATCGCCGCATCCTTGATGCGCACACCGTGATGTACTTCGTAACGTTCTTTCAATCCGCGCAAAATCGCGATGGTATCCTCGACCGTCGGCTCGCTGACCAGTACCGGCTGGAACCTGCGTTCCAGCGCGGGATCTTTCTCGATGTGTTTCTTGTACTCGTTGAGCGTCGTTGCGCCGATCGCGCGCAGCTCGCCCCGCGCCAGCGCCGGTTTGAGCATGTTGGACGCATCCATCGCGCCTTCCGCGGCCCCTGCTCCCACCAAGGTGTGCAGCTCGTCGATGAACAGAATGATCTGCCCCTCGGCTTCGGTGATCTCTTTCAGGACGGCTTTCAGACGGTCTTCGAACTCACCGCGGAACTTCGCTCCCGCCACCAGCGCCGCCAGGTCCAAGGCCACCAGGCGCTTGGTCTTCAGCACGTCCGGCACATCACCGGAAACGATCCGTTGTGCCAAACCTTCCACAATCGCGGTCTTGCCCACTCCCGGTTCGCCGATCAGCACCGGGTTGTTTTTGGTGCGCCGCGCCAGGATCTGCATCACGCGGCGAATCTCTTCGTCGCGCCCGATCACTGGATCGAGCTTTTGCCGGCGCGCCAATTCCGTCAGGTCGCGCGCGTATTTTTCCAGAGATGCGTAGGTAGCCTCGGGATTCTGCGAAGTCACGCGCTGCGTTCCGCGCACTCCGGTCAAGGCCTGCAGAATTGCCTCGTGGGATGCGCCCTGCCGTTTCAACAATTGTCCTGCGGGGTCGCGATCCATGCCGGCAATTGCCAGAAACAGGTGCTCCGTCGAAACATAGTCGTCTTTGAAGCTGTCCGCTTCTTTGAACGCACGCTCCAGCACATCGTTCAGAGCCTTCCCCATATGTTGCTGGGCAAAGCCTTGCACCTTTGGCAACCGGCCGATCTCTCGCTCGATCTCTTGCGTTAACACTTCGGTGCGAATTCCCAGACGGGCTAGCAGCGGCGACACCACGCCGTCGGCCTGGGCGACCAGAGATGACAGCAAATGTATGGGCTCGATTTGCTGATTCTCGTGGCGGGCGGCGACTTCCTGCGCGCTCTGCACGGCTTCTTGAGCTTTCACCGTCATTTTTTCAAATCGCAACATGCTGACCTCATTTCGTGCCGCTGATGTAGCAAAAGGGGCCGGCACTCTGGCCGGCCCCTTATTCTAACCGCGATTCTCTTTTGAAATTACCTGCCGGCGGCAGAGGCGGCCATCGCCGGAGTCCCGACGGTGACCTTGATTTGCTTCGGCTTCGCTTCCTCTTTCTTCGGGATGGTCAGCGTCAGCACGCCGTTCTGATAATCGGCCTTGATCGCTTCCGCATTCACGGTGTTCGCCAGCGTAAAGCTGCGAGCGAAGGAGCCGTACGCGCGCTCCACACGCAGGTAGTTCTCCTGATTCACATTCTTCTCGAACTTGCGCTCGCCGCGAATCGTCAGGATGTTGTTCTCCACGCGGATGTCCAGATCCTTGGGATCGACTTCCGGCAGATCGGCCTTTACCACCAACTCATGCTCGGTCTCGTAAATGTCCACCGACGGTGCCCAGGCAGTCAGGCTGGATTCCTCGCCTGTCCGCTCGAGGACATTATTGAACAACCGATTCACTTGGTCTTGCAGGGTAGTGGCCCCGCGGAACGGTTCCCATTGGGTAAGTGTTCTCATCTTGAATGCACCTCCTAAGGTGATTGCAAGTGCATGATAAAATATGAGTGCATACGTGTCAAGTACAAAATTACATTTCCCCGAGTTGCACGTAAGCCATTATTTTTTAATATCTTATAGCCAATCCAGGCTCATCAGAAGCTCCCGCGTACGAAGCTCCCCACTCACACAAATCCCGCAACCAAGCTGCAATTAGCTTGTTTTGTTTGCCTTAAAGGCTTTGCTGTTAGACTGCCGTCTCCCATGCGCTTGGACGAGCTCGACTACCGCCTCCCCCGAGAGCAAATCGCGCAGCGGCCACTGGACCGTCGCGATGCCTCGCGGCTCCTCTTGCTGGATCGTTCAGGAGTTTTCGAAGACCGCCTCTTCACGGAGTTCTCCACTCTCCTGCGAGGTGACGAACTCGTCGTGTTCAACAATGCGCGCGTTATCCCCGCCCGCTTGTTCGGGAGGCGTGCCGGCTTTCATGCGCAGCCGCCATCGCGGGCCACTAGAGCTGAGCATCTTACCGGAAAAGTAGAGATCTTCCTGGCCCGCGAGATCGATTCCGAGACTTGGGAGGCGCTTGTCCGGCCCGGCCGCAAGATGCAGGTCGGGGAACGCGTACTCTTCGGCGAGGGAGAACTGGAAGCCGAAGTTCTCTCTCGCGGTCCGTTTGGTTTGCGCACGCTACGATTCATTTCCCACGATCGAAGCAACGTCAGCTCTCTTCTCGAGCGCCTCGGTCATGTCCCTCTTCCGCCGTACATCGAGCGCGCCGATGAAACTTCTGACCGCGAGCGCTATCAAACCGTTTTCGCAAAACGTCCCGGTGCGATTGCAGCTCCTACGGCCGGTCTGCACTTCTCACCTGAAATTCTGGAAAAAATTCGCGCCCGAGGCGCGGAGATCTGCGAGCTTACGCTGCATGTGGGCCTCGGCACGTTCCAGCCCATTCATGGCGAAACGCTCGAAAGCCACGTGATGCACGCAGAATCGTACGAAATTCCGGCCCAAACTGCGGATCGTATCCAGGCGGCACGCGACGCCGGACGCCCCATCCTGGCCATCGGCACTACCGTAGTTCGCGCGCTGGAAGACGCCGCCCTGCGGGCCGGGGAATCGGGTTCATCGAATCTTGTGCTGGCAGGCAAAGCGGATGCGCAGCTTTTTATTGTTCCCGGATTTCGATTTCGTGTCGTGGAAGGATTGCTCACAAATTTTCACTTGCC
>DATNLB010000197.1:0-6070 GCA_035603095.1 Candidatus Acidiferrales bacterium | reverse complement strand
ACTTCAAACACAGAACCAAGAATCAGCGACTGCTGATTCACGCCCACGTCCTGGGCGATCTGCTTTTCATACACAAGTTTCTTGTACAACCGGCTGGATCTTCCACCGCCCAGAATCGTTGCCGCGAGTTCCGCTTCGGCGTCGCCCGGTTTGAAAATCGGCGAGGTCAGCCAGGCCATGTACACGCGAGGGAGCTGCACGTTGTCCTGGACCACAGCGCGCCGTTCGGTTGCGATTGCCGGCGTGTGCGCCTTGATCTTGGGAACGTCCTGCCCGCGCTTCAGCGGGCCGAAATATTTTTCCACGAGTCCCCGGGCTTTTTCGGGATCGAAATCTCCGACGATTGCCAGGCTGGCGTTGTTTGGCGCGTAATACAGCTTGAAAAAATTCCGCACGTCTTCGAGTTTGGCGGACTGGACGTCGGCATGCGATCCGATCACATCGGCGTAATACGGATGCTCTTTCGGAAAAATCTGGTGAAACATCGCCTCTTCCACCACGCCGTACGGTGCGTTTTCCACGCTCTGGCGGCGCTCGTTACGGACCACATCCTGCTGATTCGAAAGGTTGGCCTGGTCCAGCTTATCCGGCAAGTAACCCATCCGATCCGACTCCAGCCATAGCGCCAGCTCCAGCTGATTCGAAGGCAGCGTTTCGAAATAATTGGTGCGGTCGAACTCGGTCGTGCCGTTGATATCGGAAGCTCCCGCGGCTTCCAGAAAATGGATGTGCGAACTGCCCGGCACGTGCCGCGATCCTTCGAACATCATGTGTTCGAATAGGTGTGCGAAACCCGTCCGGCCAGGGACTTCATTCGCCGCACCGACGTGATACCACAGATTCACCGCCACCATGGGCAGTCGATGATCTTCGGAAAGAATGACCTCCAAGCCGTTCTCGAGCTTGTACTTTTCGAATTTCAGTTCCGGCACTTCGAGTAGCGCGGGCTTGGCCGCCGGCTTTGCGGGCGCTTGTCCTGTCGTTTTCGCCGGCGTCCTTGCAGGTGGCGCGGGCGGCGTCTGCGCCCCGGCCAGGCTTGCAAAGCAGAGAAAAGCGGTCCAGCCAAACGCGTAAACAGTCTTGTCGAGATGCCTCATCAACATGTCCTTTCGAATTGGCACAATTTGGCGTACCGCCAACGGACAGCACTCGCAGGGTGTCCTCAGAGATCCCGCTGTTAGCTTACCTTGCTTCTCCATGAGTGCAAGTCTTTTGCGTTCTCGTTCGCCCGGGCGAAGCCAGCGCCTCAACCCAGCCCGCTGAATGAATTCCTTCAGCTTCATTCGCTGGTCGGGACGATCAGCCCCGCGACATCGTCCGTTAAACTTGCCTCATTGCCGCGCGAAGGAATATTCACCGGACGGGTCGCGCTCCTTCAGCGCTTTAACCTGGCCGTTCTCCATCACAAACTCATAGATGGTGTCGGAGAACTGCGGAGTCTTGAACTGCAGGCCTTTGACCGGGATGAGTTTGACCGGAGGCCCGCCGGGGAATGCGAGAGAAAGTCCGTCCCCCCGCTGATAAAGTACCTGGAACTTGACGTGAGCGGGCGTCAGGTAATCTCCCGCGAGCTTCTCAAGAAGCGCTGCATCCAGGGTCTCCGGCTTCCGCGTGAAAACCACTTCAGCCTCATCCAACGAAATCACCGCGCTATCAACGTCCCCCTGCGGATTGGTTCGGAAATTGACGGAGAACTTGCCGTACTGTTCGTCTTCGGGAGTATCGAACCGGTCGTAATGGAAATGGTTCATCGGAAACTGGAACGCGTGAAAATGGAACTGCAGTTGGTTCTCCTTCAGCCCGATCTTGAGAATGCCGTAGGCCGGATTCTCATACTCAGCCGCATAGTCCGCCAACGCGTGAGATGGCTTGGTGTTAGGAACGCGATCGGCGCCGGCCTTCGCGCGCGCTTCCGTGCCGGCCTTCTTGCCTGCCAGTCGTTGCTCCAGCCGGCGCTTACTCCAGGGTGTTTGATCCAGGCCCAGCAGCCGCTCGTACACATTATAGCTGACGACGTTATACAGAGGAGCGCTGTGATCGCTGATCACCAGGACGATCACCCCGATCTTGTCGTTAGGCATGAAGGAAACCTGCGAGTGGAACCCGGGAAGGTCACCGCCGTGAAAGGTGAGCAGTCGTCCCCGGTATGAGGCCGTCTGTCGCCCCATGCCGTAGGCGGGATTCAGCAACTCCCAGTATCCGAGTGCTTCGCCAAGAGTGTTGGGCAAACCAATGGCCGGTTGCATCGTGGCTTTCAGCACATTTGGCGGCAGAACCTGCTTCCCGTTGTATTTTCCATCATTCATCAACGCGATGAGCCAGTGCGACACGTCCTCGATATTCGAAATTATCGCGCCGGCGGGAGCGACCCCCTCGGTGTCCTCGTAGTAGGGGATCTTGTACAACTCAAACGTGTCGCGCTTTTCTCGGAACGGCACCCCGTGGTCCGGATACTTCACCATGTCGGAGATCGAATAGGTAGTCGCGCTCATGTTGAGCGGCTCGAAGATTCTCTCTCGCACGAACTGCTCCCACGTCTTCCCGGATTTCAGTTCGATGACGTACCCGGCAGCGGAGAACATCAGGTTGTTGTAGAGGAACGTTTCGCGCATCGGCTGCTGCGGCTCGAGGTATTTCAGCTTTTCGAACAGCTCCTTCCTTTTGAAATCCGATTTGAACCAGATCGAGTCGTGCCGGGTCACACCCGTCCGGTGTGACAGCATGTCGCGCAACGTCACGTTGTCGTTGAGCTGATCGTTGTAGAACTGGATCGTCGGGACGGACTCGCGCACGGGCTTATCCCAAGTGAGCTTTCCTTCTTCTACCAGCATCCCCGCAGCCACGGCAGTGAACAACTTGGAGTTCGAAGCGATCTGGCACAGCGTCGTCGGGGTGAAAGGCAGCTTCTTCTCGTAGTCCCTGTACCCATATCCCTTGGCGAAAACCAGCTTGTCATTGATAACAATGCCGACACCAATCCCCGGCGTATTCCAATCTTTCAGGACTTGCTCCATGTAGGAGTCGAACCCCTGGAGCTTATCCGCGATCTCCCGGTCTTGCGCCCGAACGCTAAATCCAAAGATCATTACTGCAAGCGCCACGGTGAGCGCGCGAATCGAGTAACCGGCTAAGCTGGACCCGAGTTTGGTTTCATGGAACATGAGATCACAATCTCCTCTCTGAATTCTTCAGGCGGGCATGCCGGCATTGTATAGCGTCTTGCCCGATTCGCAATGGCTTCAACGGCGTTCGTGACAGTCCGCAGCATCAGCGAGTACCGTTCCAGCCTGGGGAGCGGGACCGTGCTTGCGAACAGAATCATTGCACGCCTGCTTTGTGCTCGTCCGAAACCGGATTACCCCTCCAGGCCTGCGGTCGCACAATGATGATGAAACTCGTATACTGTCAGACATGGTTCGCGCCACTCTTGCTGCCGGAAAGTTTTCTCAAAGATCGCTTGTGCGTGAGGACTTCGCGTGTCTGATTCCGTTCTGAAAACCAGTGCGAATCTGAAATCTCCTGAATTCGAAAAAAATGCCCGCCGCATCGTCGATTTGCTTACAAAAATAAAGAATGAGGAAGAGCAGATTTTCCAGGGCGGCGGGAGCAAGGCCATTGAGGCGCAGCACAAGAAAGGCCGCCTGACCGCGCGCGATCGCATTACCAAGCTGATCGATCCGGGTTCGCAACTCTTCGAACTCGGCACCTACGCGGCCTTCGAAATGTATGAAGAGTGGGGCGGCGCACCTTGCGCCGGAGTGGTCACCGGGCTTGGAAAAGTTTGTGGCCGCACCTTCATGGTTATCGCCAATGACGCAACCGTGAAAGCCGGCGCATTTTTCCCGATGACCGCGAAGAAAGTGATCCGCGCGCAGAACATCGCCATCGAAAATCGCATCCCAACAATTTATCTCGTCGATTCGGCAGGCATCTTTTTGCCGCTGCAGGAAGACGTTTTTCCGGATACCGATGATTTTGGCCGCGTCTTTCGAAACAACGCGGTGATGAGCGCGATGGGAATTCCGCAGATCACCGCGATTATGGGAATGTGCGTCGCAGGCGGCGCCTACCTTCCGGTGATGTGCGACCACATTTTAATGACTGAAGGCTCGGGATTATTTCTGGCAGGCCCCGCCCTGGTGCAAGCCGCGATCGGACAAAAAACATCCGCGGAAGACCTGGGCGGCGCGAAAATGCACGCGCAGATCAGCGGCACCGTGGATTTCCGCGAGCCGGATGATGCTGCGTGCCTCGCGCGGATTCGCGCGCTCGTCGACAAAATCGGAGCGCCGAACGCTTCGCCCTTCAGCCACGTGAAATCGCGCGAGCCGCTCTATTCACGCGAAGAGATTTACGGAATTTTTTCGAGCGACCCGGGCAAGCAGTACGACATGCGCGAAATCATCGCCCGCGCCGTGGACGCGAGCGAATTCGAGGAATATCGCGCGGAGTACGGCGAGACGTTGCTTTGCGGATACGCGCGCATCGGCGGCTGGGCGGTCGGAATTGTCGCCAATCAAAAAAAACACGTGCAGACGCTGGCGCGCGGCTCGGACCAGAAGCGCATGGAATTTGGCGGCGTTATTTACACCGAGTCCGCGGAAAAAGCCGCGCGCTTCATTCTCGATTGCAACCAGAACCGCATTCCGCTTGTTTTTTTGCACGACGTAAACGGCTTCATGGTCGGCAAGGACGCGGAGTGGAGCGGGATCATCCGCGCTGGCGCAAAAATGGTAAACGCCGTGGCAAACAGTGTTGTGCCGAAGATAACCGTAATTTGCGGCGGCAGCTTCGGCGCGGGAAATTACGCCATGTGCGGCAAAGCCTACGACCCGCGCTTCATGTTCGCGTGGCCCACAGCCCGTTTCGCCGTCATGAGCGGAGACGCCGCAGCCAGCACGCTCGCGGAAATAAAACTGAAACAACTCGAGCGCGAAGGCAAAAAAGTAGACGAAAAACAAAAGAAAGAATTGGTCGAATCCGTCCGCGCCACCTACGAGCACCAAACTGACCCGCGCTACGCCGCCGCCCGCCTCTGGGTAGACGCCATCATCGATCCAGCCCACACCCGTGACGCGCTAATCTGGGCCCTCGAAGCCGCCGCGCTGAATCCCGACATCCGCGAATTCAAGACCGGAGTCCTGCAGACCTGACATGGAAAATGTGCAATTGATCGAATGTCCGCGCGACGCCTGGCAGGGATTGCCGGATCTCATCCCGACAGAATACAAAGCAGACTACTTGAAAGAACTTATCGCCGCGGGATTCAAGCACATTGATGCCGTCAGTTTTGTTTCGCCGAAACATGTGAAGCAGATGGCGGACAGTGAAGAGGTGATGGCGAAGCTGAACGCTTCCCTTCCCGCCGGAACGCCGCTGCCGGAAATTATTGGGATTGTTGTCAACGAAAAAGGATTGGAGCGCGCGCTGGCCACTCCGGGCGTGAGTACCATCGGATATCCATATTCGATCTCCGCGTATTTTCGACGGGCAAATGCCAACATGACGCGGGACGAATCGCGCCTGCTGGTAGAAAAGTTGCGGAAGGAAACGGCGGCGGCCAATCGCGGGCTGGTGATTTATATTTCGATGGCGTTTGGAAATCCTTACGACGAGCCGTGGGGACCGGAGATCGTGGTGGAGGCGCTGGAGTGGCTGAGGGATATTCGTGTGCGCACCGTTTCGCTGGCGGACACGGTGGGCAACGCGGCGCCCCAATTGGTCGGCGATCTTTACCGGCAGGTGAAGGATCACGTCGCGGGCATCGAGCTCGGAGTCCACTTGCATGGCCGGCCGGAAAACGCCGAAGAAAAAATTCTCTCGGCCTACGAAGCAGGATGCCGGCGGTTCGATGGAGCGCTAACCGGGCTTGGCGGCTGCCCGTTTGCGGGAGACAATCTGGTTGGGAACACCGCAACGGAAGATATTATCGCAGTGCTGCGGAAAGCGGGCGGCGATCCCGGGATCGATTCATCACGGCTGACAAAGGTGCTCGAAATGACGAACGAAATTCGCGCGAAGTATGCGCATGCCCCACTGGTGAACTAGAATCACTCCGACCGGGCGTTCT
>DATNLB010000080.1:0-4523 GCA_035603095.1 Candidatus Acidiferrales bacterium | reverse complement strand
GGTTTGAGAATCACTCGCAAGCCGTGGCTATTGGACCTTCCATGCCCCGCGGAACGGCTTCGACCGAGAGCGCGACGCTCGCAAATCTACTTGCTTGGATGGCTTGACGTCCCCGCCACGACTTATGCGATGGCACTCTTGATTCTCAATTCCGTGAAAAGCTGTTAAGAGACGGGGGATAACACCCTATGCTTGGACACTTAGGTTCGTCCTGGGGCCGCGGAGCAAGGCGACGGGGTCACTGCACTCTTTTGGGGCCAGATGTTTTGCCTCAATGTTGTCGGAGCCAAGATCCTCGAATTGATGCAACTGGCTCGCTCCGCGGACTGTGACCCGAAATTGTACTTAAGGCCAGCTATCTTTATGGCCGGATTGACCGGATGATCGTTGTAGACGTTGTTTTAATTCCTTCGGGGGCTAATATGGAATCAAGACGGCAAAGTAAAGTTGGTCCGGTTCTCATCCTTGTGTGTTTCTTCGCAATCTTTGTGTTCTTGCTGATAAGCAGAAAAGGTGACGCCCGGACCTCTCTTCCACAATCCGCATCGCAGAATCGGTGACAACCTAGTCATTCATTGGAAATGTGCACCTCCTCGCCTCATCGCTTAGGTGACCGCATACTTCTTCGCCCTGATAGGCAATCGGACGGGTCACCGCATTTTCTAAGACTGCCATAGGAAGGCTGATGTATCATTCGACATCTAGCCAGCGTACGTCACGTTCACCGTGCGAGGAATTATCGGGACCGAGGCGCGGAACTTCCAAGATTGGGTCATCCGCAAGTACACGAAATCCCATGGCAGATTGGCAAACGCGAGAAAAGCGGCCACTCCGAGGACCTCGGCCGGAGCCAGCGGGGCCGACGCTCAAAAACTACATCACGCCCGCCGGGTTGCAGCGGCTGAAAGACGAGCAGGTGTTCCTACTGAGTCGCGAGCGGCCCGCAGTGGTGGAGGTCGTAGCGTGGGCTGCCAGTAACGGGGACCGCAGTGAAAATGCCGACTACCTCTACGGCAAAAGACGGTTAGGCCAGATCGATTCGCGGATTCGCTTTCTCACGAAACGCATTGACGCGGCCGTGGTCGTCGATCCCGCCGCCCCGCGTCCAGTGTCAGCCGCGACGCGCGCCTTCTTCGGCGCAACCGTGACCTACAAGGATGCCGCCGGTCTCGAACACGTCGTCTCGATCGTAGGCATCGACGAGGTGGACCTCGACCGCGGCTATATCAGCTGGCGCTCGCCGCTCGGCAATACGCTGATGAAGTCGTGCCCCGGCGACCGCGTGAACCTGCTTGCGCCAGGAAAGACGGAGCATCTCGAGATCATCGCGGTCGAGTACGCGCCGATTCCGATGGATCCTTTCCGCGAACCGCTAGGAGCTCAGTCGAAGCCCAAGGTCGAACGCTCCTAGACCAATCCGCCCGACTCTGAGCGTTCCCCCGATCTTTGTCGTTTTCAATATTTTTGGTGTTTACCTCGCAACTAAGACCGATGCGATGCAGGACTGGTCTGGGACTTATTGCGATGTCGAAAGCATCAGCCTCACCGATGACCGAAATGGGAAAACAGTTCGATTCCGTTTGGATCTGATCAGCAAACTGGCGTTCACCTCAGGGAGCTGAGGACGTAACACGTTGCCTGCGTCAGAATCGGAAGATTGTGTGGGAGGAGCCCACCCCTCTTCGATTTAGGGAACCTCGGCTAGTTAATGCTGACTGTCAGACAAGCCAAGGGTTGACGACCGGCACAGAGAGATCTTCAAAATGGACCACGTTGCGAGTTGCCAGAGTCGCATGGCGTGCAACCACGATCCCAGCGATCACGGTGTCACGCAGATCAACCGGCCGACCCTTGCGTTGTCGGAAGGCCATCAAGTCAGCGGCTTGCACGGCCGCAGCATCATCGAAAGGAGCGATTCGGCGACCCATTTTCTCGAGGACGGTTTCAAAGGTCTCCAGCAAGAGAGCCCTTCGTTTCCCGGCCGACATGATCTGAAGTCCAAACCGGACCTCAAGGATGGTTACTGACGTTGTCCAAACGGATGTGCGAGGCTGCTTGTCGAGCCAGGCAATGACCTTCGCATCCGGTGATTGCCGCATAAGCGCTGAGAGTACGTTCGTGTCCAGAACGATCATGACTCAAACTTCGCCGGCTTGATGGCGTGTCCGCGGAGTTCAGCTACATCCGAGTCGAGACCAGTTTTCATGAATAACCTGGAGATATCAGTCCCGAGTCCGCCGCTTGGGATTTCCTCCTCGCTGACTGCACTGCGAAGAATATCTCGCACCTCTTCCTCCATACTGCGACCATGTCGTTTGGCGCGACGCTGCAAGCGTGTCTTTACCACATTCTCGATGTTCCGGACCACAAGTTGTCCCACGATCTATCTCCCCTCAATCAACAGTGATATCATGCTATCATACGGTTCGGCGGCGAGTCAATAGCTGGCACACCGCGCAACGAACAGCCCTACATCCGTTCTCGGATTTCCAACCCACAACCCAACCCACAAAAAGTATGTCTTATATGACTTCCGCGTACTTTGGCAGTCCCCGCGGTCTTGTAAGTCGTTGTAAAACCTAGGAACGATAGATTGACACGGTAGAGGTTCGAGTCCCCAGTGGGTGAGGTTTCGCGCTGAGAATCGCCGGGATGGCGATATCCGGCGCGCGACGATAGAATCTCAGGTTATTGTCGGCAAAGTAAGGGGTCACACGAAGCGCCTTCATTGGGGGCTTGATTCGAGTTGTTGTATATGCCTGAATTACAGAGATTCTGATATACTGACATACGGAGGGTTGCATGGAAGCGGTGAAGGTAGGCAAGCGCGGGACGATTATCGTTCCAGCCAAGCTGCGGAAACGCTACGGCATTGAGGAAGGCACGCTCGTCACGACCGAGCCCTGCGGAGACGGTGTCCTGATCCGCCCGGCAGTTGTTGTGCCGGTGGAAAGATATACCCCAGAGCGCAAGGCGGAGTTTCTCCTCTCCACTGCTACAACTGAGAAAGACTATCGCCGCGCACGGAAGGAAGTGAAACGACTCGGCCTCGATCCCGACGCCGTCCCGCATCGGCAGCCCGAATAGATGGACCGCCTCTTTCTCGACGCCAACGTTCTTTTCTCTGCCGCGTACCGGCAAGGCGCAGGCCTTCTGCGCTTCTGGGATCTGAAGAACGTGATTGTATGCTCCTCGCACTATGCCCTCGAGGAGGCAAGAATCAACCTATCTGATGACGCTCAAAGGGGCAGGCTTGCGAGATTGGCTAGAAAGATTCAACTTTTCGACTCAAGCGCGCGTCAAATGCCTGCAGGTATCTCATTGCCCGAAAAAGATCGGCCGATATTGCTTGCCGCGATGGACGCGCGGACAACACACCTCATCACCGGCGACCTTCGGCATTTTGGGCCGTATTTCGGCAAGAAAATCGGAGGGATTCTGATTGTGACCCCATCTCAGTATCTGAAAACTCACCAGCCGCACTAACCAACCACTGTGGCCGAGGCTGGATTTGAGGCCCGCCGCCGTGACTCAATAAGACATCGACCACATGAAGCAGCGTTGTGCTTCGAGAATTACGGCCTCCATATATTCTGTTGCAATCTGCGCTAGGTGGCGGAGGGTCTCCAGGCCGGCCCTCCGCCACTGCCGCTTCAAGTGAGTTATTGGGTTAGTAGAGTCGCCGAGAAATTCGCATAGCAGCTTTGTTGGCCAGTGAATTGGTTGGTGCTCAACACGAGAAGGCCCACCGGAGTAGTTGGGTAGACATAGATTTTGGCTGTCTGGGAGAATGCCCAATATGAGGCACCACTGGGTGAGGCGGTCCTCACAGGTAAGAGGTTGAACGTGTTACCCGAAGGGGCCGGAATGACTAAACTCACAGAACTGATGTCATCTGATGGCGTTGCGAAGCAAAAGCCATTGACGAATTCGATGACCGCTTGTGTCACTTTAAGTCCGCTGGTTGTGGTTGAAGGTATCGTGACTTCCGTTAAGAACTCAGAACCGTTCGTGACCCCTTGAGAACCGCAATACACATGCCCTGGAATATCCGTTTCACATACAGAGCTGGAAAATTCATGATCCAGAGAGTCGTTCAGGTTGCTGACCAGAACGGGATTGGTCGTAGGGTTAGCGACAAGAGCTGATAAAGACGAATTGGTAATCGTGGCGTTCACGTTGGGTAAGCTGTTGATATTGGCTGTGACTGTTCCTGTCACGGGAAGGGACGAGTTCGTCACGTTGGCGTTCACCGTTCCTTGCACCGGCAAAGGAATATTGGTAACGCGGACGGGGACCGAGCTTGTTTGAGCGACAACTGGTTTGCTATTTGTTAGAGCCATGACAAGGGCGAAGATCCCGAGACCTACCGCAACCAAAAGGGGTTTCAGCAAATTCTTCATGTGTTCTCCTTTTCTAATGAAAATTTCCAAATGTCCTTGTGGGCCGAAGAAGCGGGAACTTTCCTTCACTCCATTAATCGGAAAAAAGGTGTAAACTGGCTCAAACAATCCAAAGACTTC
>DATNLB010000215.1:0-6359 GCA_035603095.1 Candidatus Acidiferrales bacterium | reverse complement strand
GAACTGGTCCTGCTCGAAGAGCAGGTCGAGGCGCTGCATGTCTTCCTTGGTGCCCAGGGTCAAAGTGGCGAGCGCCTGGGTTTCGCCGCGGGTAAAGAGGGCGGAACCGTGCACGCGGGGGAGCAAACCGACTTCGCAGGTGATCAGTCGAATCTGGTCGAAGGCGCGGCCGTCGGGACGGCGGCGGGCGTTAAGAACATCGTCGCGGAAAATATTTTCGCGGAGGCGTTCCAGGGCGCGCTTGGTAAGGGTGCGCTTCTCGTCCATCTCCTTCTTGGGCTCTTCGGGAATCGCCTTGATGATCTCTTCCTTGAGAGCATCCACGAGGTGGTAGCTTTCCTTTTTGGGATGCTTTTCGGTGTTCAGCGCGTCATGGAGCTTGTCGCCGTATTTTTTCTGGAGATCTTTGTAGATGGCTTCATCGAACGCCAGCGGCGCGACCACCACCTTCTTGAGCTTGAGCTGCGCGAAGAGCTCCTTGATGGCGGCGACGATTTTCTTGATTTGAGCGTGCCCGAACTCGAGGGCGTCCGCGACCGCTTCTTCGGAAACTTCGAGCGCGCCGGATTCCACCATGACGATGGCTTCATCCGTGCCGGCGATGATGATATTCATCAAACTTTTCTTCTGGTCGGCGACGGTGGGATTGATCACCAACTGACCATCCACCAGGCCAACGCGGACACAAGCGATGGGCTTCTCGAAGGGAAGGTCCGAGCAGTAAGCCGCGGCAGACGCACTGGTTACGGCAATGACGTCGGGGTCATTCTCGCTGTCGGCGGAGAGCACCAAGGAGACGATCTGAGTTTCATTGCGCCAGGATTCCGGGAAGAGCGGGCGCATGGGGCGGTCAATCAAGCGGGAGGTGAGGACTTCCTTTTCCGAAGGGCGGCCTTCGCGCTTGAAGAAACCGCCGGGGATTTTTCCGGCGGAGTAAGTGTTCTCACGATAGTCGACGGTGAGCGGCAAGAAGTCGCGGTCGTTCATGGCCGAGGCCATGCAAGCAGTGGTAAGCAAGACGGTGTCGCCATAGCGCGCGACAATGGCGCCGTTGGCTTGTTTCGCAATTTTTCCAGTTTCCAGAGTGAGAGTGCGCCCGCCGACTTCGACCGTGACGCGATGTGGTGCGGGAGTGTGTGTATTTTCAGACATGAATCATTTCCTTTGGCCCCGACCAAGGTCGGGGCATCTTTCGGCGCGTTCGCGGGGGAAACGGGCCTTGAGTTTACGTTGGCCGCAACGCGGCCATCCATGATGAAGAGTAAGAGGCGAGAAGTATCGTGAGGCTAACGAAACGCGACGGACAACACCACGAGAAATTCCGGCACTAAAACAGCCGGAAGCCTGACGACAGACTCCGTGTGGAATTTGTCACTTCATGAGAACGCAGTGGATACCGTCCTGATTCCGATGCAACGGCAGGACGATTACTTGCGCAGGCTAAGACGTTCAACAATCTCGCGGTACCGATCCGGGTCGCGACGGTTGAGATAGTCCAGCAAACGCCGGCGCTTATTGACCATCATGATCAATCCGCGGCGCGATGCATGGTCTTTCACGTGGGACTTGAGATGCGAGGTCAGATAGTTGATCCGCTCGCTGAGAAGCGCGATTTGCACTTCGGGCGAGCCCGTGTCCTTAATGTGGGTCCGGAATTGTTCGATCAACGCTGCTTTCGGTGCGCTCAAGTGCCCTTCTCCGTCGTCCCCTGAATTATTCCTCTTCTCTTCGACCCATTCAGGCTAACACAAACTCAACAAAGGTGTAAAGAAATGTAAAAGACCGGGTGGTGATCGAACATTGCGAGAAAAGGAGGGTATTGCGGTTCGATGGTCGATGGAGGTTGACCATCAATCATTGGGCTGCTCGGCCCGGACATCGCTCAGGTTTAGCCCTTGCCTTGTACTTTCGCAAGTGCGGGGCTAAGTTGGGGGAGACGAATCCCGGTTTCATCCGTCTTTTGGAGTTGGGCGAAATCGATGTTGCACTCGCCCGGCAAATCCGGTTCAATGTTTGGGCACAGTCCGAGGGGGAGAAGAATGAGAAAAGAATTTGCAGTATTGGCGGTGGGATGTCTGACTCTGGGTCTCATGGCGGCGCTGGGTTCAGCGCAGACGGACAAACCAGCGCGACCCAGTCCGGCGGCGAAGGCGAGCTGCACGATGGCCGACGGGAAGAGCATCACCGTGGATTATTCGAGCCCACGCGCCAAGGGGCGCAAGATATTTGGTGGATTGGTGCCTTACGGTGAAGTGTGGCGCGCGGGAGCCAATGAGGCGACCACTCTCGTTACCGCCACCGACGTGATGGTCGGCGGCACCCACGTTCCTGCCGGCAGCTACACCATTTTTGCGATTCCGAACAAGGACAAGTGGACGTTGGTTGTCAGCAAGAAAACCGGCGAATGGGGTACCGCTTACCCGGGCGCGTCGGAAGATCTGGCGCGAATCGACATGAAGGCTTCGACCCTGCCCTCGGCCGTCGAGAACTTCACGATCGCCTTTGACAAGACGGCCGGCGGCTGCACACTGCGGATGGATTGGGAGACGACGCGGGCATCCGTAGAAATCACGAAGATGTAGTTGTTTGGAAGAGTTTTTAGTTGTCAGTTTTAAGCTTTGAAGCAGAGAACAGCGACTTCGAGGCGGTTTTCTTAACTCTTCCCGCAAGCACATGGGGTGTTGGGGGGAGCAAGGGGCCGCGAAGGCGATTTAAAACAAAAAGAGGCGCGCCGGCTAATGGGCTGGCGCGCCTTTTTGATTTTTCTCCGACGGGTGAAATTCCGGAACTCTAGGATCCGCGCGGAAGGCGCGCCATGCCACGGTCGACGAGCATGACCGCGCCAATGACCAGGGCGGCGGAAAGGAGCACGTTTAACGTGACGGCTTCGCCGGCAAAGAACCAGCCGAGCAAGACCGCAACGATGGGATTGACGTACGTGTGGGTGGCAACGAGCGTGGGAGAGTAGTGCTCGAGGAGCCAGTTGTAAGCGGTGAAGGCCACGACTGAGCCAAAGAGGATGAGATAGCCGAGCGCGAGCCAGGAACGAAAGGAGACGGACGCGAAGGAAAATCCGCGATATTCCCCCACGACCGTTCCGGCGAGGAGCAGTTGCACGGAACCCGCCAGCAATGAAAGTGCCGACAAGAGAAGTGGATGCCCGGAGAGATGCGACCGTCGGGAGTAGACAATCCCCACGGACCAGGAAAACGCACCTAGCAGAACGGCGAGCGAACCGACGAACACGCCGGGGCCGGAATTCAGGGCGCTTCGGCCCATCAAGAGGCCGACGCCGCCGAATCCCAGAATAATTCCAGCCAGAAGCGTGGCGTTCAGGCGCCACTGCCGGGCGGCGATAGCGGTGAGCAGGAAAACCCAGATGGGCTCGCTGGCAATGAGCAGAGAGGCAAGGCCAGACGGTACTTTTTGCTCCGCCCAGTGAAGCGTGCCGTGGCCGATAAGAAAGAAAAGTACACCGATGATGATGCTGGCACGAACCTGCGCCCAGGTGGGTCGCAGCCGCTTAGCAAGGCACCAGGCGAGGAGAATCGTGCCCGCTATCAAGTGGCGGAAGCCCGCGGTGTAGAGCGGAGGAATCGTTTCCACGGCGTAACGAATGGCGAGGTACGTGGAACCCCAGATGAGGTAGATGGAGAGAAAGGAAAAAATGACGGTGGCGCGATGCAAGCGCGGACGGGCAGGGGTCAGGACCGCTGGAACTTCTTCCAGGACTGTCGCGGATTTCATGGGCATCTTTTCACCAAGGAGCGGTGCTGCGAGCCGGCCGTGCGGCTCCCCAAGCTCCCGTTGCTGTAATGCTCTATCACTGCTATACTCATTACCGTAGCATAGGTGATTCGTTGTAACGAGTCAAGATCATTTAAACCATTACAATGAAAGCGCCACACAACATCTTCCATGTAGCGGGATTCGGTAAGGTCGCTCCCTGGGTCGATCTGGCCAACAGCGAGGAATGGGATGGCTTTGGGAACCTGACCGATCACCTTGCGAACCCGCGGTGGCTCGCCACGTTCCTGAAGCATTGGAACCTTCATCCCCTCCCCTCGAAAGGCGTTCCGGGCCGCAAACTGGTGCAGTTGCGCGTTCTGCTGCGCCGCGCCGCGGAAAAAGTAGCCGCGGGAGGCTCTCTCGGCCGAGGAGAAATCTCGAATCTGAATCAGGCATTGAACGTACCGGTTCGGCAGAAGCTAGTACAGAACCAAAATGGATTTCGCGCCGAGACGGTTCCGGTGCGGAGCGATTGGACTTGGGTGATCGCACGGATCGCCGCTTCGCTTGGAGAAATGCTGGCGAACCACGAGGTGGAGCGCATCAAGGTCTGCGCCAATTCCGATTGCCGCTGGGTATTTTACGACCCGACCAAAGCCAGGACCAAGCGCTGGTGCAACGACCGCACCTGCGGCAACCGCGCCCGCGTCCGCCGCGCCCGCGCCGCACAAAAGCAAAAAGCCTGACGAAAAGATTTCTCCTGTCGCCAGGCCCACGGACGAATCTGCTGATCTGAAGCTAGGAATTCTTTCGGCGCACGAGCGCTAGAAATTCGTCCCGCGTCTGCTTATTGTGACGGAACGCGCCGAGCATGGCGCTGGTCACTGCCGAGCCACACTGTTTTTCCACTCCGCGCATCTGCATGCAGAGGTGGCGGGCTTCGATAATCACGCCGACACCTTGAGGAGCAATTTTTTCCTCGATGGACTTTGCAACCTGGTTCGTCAGGCGCTCCTGAATCTGCAAGCGGCGCGCAAACATGTTGACCACGCGCGCGATTTTGCTGAGCCCCAGAACACGCTTGTCCGGCAGATAGGCCACATGGGCCTTGCCGAAGAACGGCAGCAGGTGGTGTTCGCAGAGGCTGAAGAATTCGATGTCCTTCACGATGACCATCTCGTCGTACGCCACGCTGAACGTCGCGCCGTTCAATACATGATCCAGGTTCAGGTGGTAGCCGCTGGTCAAATACTTGAGAGCTTTCTCAAAACGCTCCGGCGTTTTTCGCAGCCCTTCGCGATTGGGATCCTCTCCGATGATCTTGATGATCTCGCGCATGTGGTAGGCGATGGTGCGCGCGTCGAGTTCCTTGCTGTCGCTCAGCAGAATTTCTTCCGTTGGCTTGTTCACGGGCGGTTCCCTTCTAGGTTTTCCCCTGCGTATTCGAAACTATTGTTGCCCGTTTCCTGGACGCGGATGCGTTCGAGCTTCGCCTTGGGGAAGGATTTCAGGCGCTGGTAAATCTCGATGCACAAATTCTCGGTGGTGGGCACTTTCTCGCGAAAGGCGGCGACATCTTCGTTGAGCGACTTGTGATCGAATTCGTCGAGCACCTGGCGTTCGACGAAGGCGTCCAAATCGGCCAGATTCGCGATCATGCCCGTGGCTGGGTCAACGTCTCCCGACATGCTGACCTCCAACACGTAATTATGGCCGTGGCCATAGGGATTGTTGCATTTCCCAAAGATGCGACAATTCTCCTCTTCACTTAGATGCGGGCTATGCAGCCGATGTGACGCTGAGAATCGATAGCGGCGGCCGAGTTCGATTTTGAGCGCGTTGCTCATGGCTTCCCCGCTGCTCATGGTTTACCTGCTGCGCCGGCGCCGTTGCGGTAGCAATCGGCGAAGAGGTCGGGCGACTCGTACAGCCGCACGCGATGCAACCGGCCTTGCGTGATTTTCGGCTCCAGCAATTGCCAAATTACGCGTGCAGTGTTTTCGCAGGTTGGGATTTGTCCGGCCAGTTCAGCGACCTCGTAATTGAGATGACGATGATCCATGCGCTGCATGACTTCGCGTTCGAGAATCTCTTTTAGTTCTTTCAGGTCGAGGACCATGCCGGTCACCGGATCCGGCTCGCCCTCGACGGTTACTTCCAGCGTGTAATTGTGCCCGTGGCCGTGAGGGTTATTGCACTTCCTAAAGATTCGACGGTTCTCCTCAGCCGAAAGATTCGGGTTGTGGTAGATATGCGAGGCGGCAAACTCGATTTTTCGCGTGAGAAGTACCATGGTGTTCGCCTATCTCGCCGATTGGGGAGCTACGACGGAGTACTCCCGGCCTTTCCATTGGATTCTTCCTTTTACATGGCCCCGGTAGGACGCCCAGAGCACAGCTACGTACAGCGCCACGGCGGGCACGTAGTAAAAGATGAAGGAGAACGGGAAATGGTTACGAGCCAGATCAAAACCGTAGCCGGTTTGGCGCGCAATCAGGAACAACACTCCCAGGAAAAGCAGAAAAGGATACTTCAGCCCTGCGACGATCAGAAGGAGCGGAATCCAGGGGAGGCTTGACTCCATCTCGCGAAACACAGCGCCTGGAGTGCCGCCCATCAAGCGATAGAGA
>DATNLB010000424.1:0-15704 GCA_035603095.1 Candidatus Acidiferrales bacterium | reverse complement strand
GTAAGGGAACAGGAGGCCCCAAATACCAGGGAAAACCGTGGTGCAAGACGCAAGAAAAAGCTAGACGATTCAACAACATAGAGTTTCTGGAGCAATCGGCAGGTCGTGGGTTCAACTCCCACTCTCGGCTCCAATTTTTTTCCAGCAATCGTGTCAATTAAGAGCGAAGCTTCCTGACCGTTTGGCATCATGCCGGATGGATGAGCCGGAAAGACTGCAACTCGCGGCGCGCGGTCTCCAGTTCGGAAAACCGGCTGCCTTCCTGCTCCAGCAGGTAATACTCCACTCCGCCCGCACTTTCGGCTGCTTCGAAAATGTTTTTCCACTCTCCAGCACCTTCGCCGAGCAGAACCGTGTAACCTTTCGCCGGTTCCGGTGACCAGTCTTTGAGATGGAGAGAACGGATTCGGCCTGGATTCGCGCGAATCCACGCGACCGGATCGGAGCCGGCCTCCAGACAAGTGCCCACATCCAGTTGGAGCATGATCGATGGTTTCGTATTCTTTGCGAGGATTTCAATAGGACGCTGGTTTTCGACGGGAATAAACTCTCTCTTGTGGTTGTGATAGCCCGCCTTCAAGCCGGATGATGCAAGCTGATCGGCCGCAGAGTTCAACGCGTCGGCGACCGCCTTCCAGCCGTCCAGACCGGCTTTCGGATCCGACGAAGCCATGACTATATATTTGCTGCCCAGAATCAGGTTCATGTCACGCGCCCGGCCGATTTTCTCCGGACTCAAATAGGAGCTGTCGTTGTGCGTCGAGAAGCACCGGATGCCGAGATCATACAGAAGCTTTCTCATCTGCTTGGTTTGACTCTCGGACCATTCGAAATAGGGCGCGTAGAATTCGACGCCCTGGTATCCCATCTGGGCGACGGCGCGCACGGTGGCCTCGGGATCTTTCTTCAATTCCTCGCGGACAGAATAAAGTTCGAGGCCGAGCGGAATCGATTTTGCGGCACGAGCCGAAACGGCCCACGGCAGCATTGCTGAAAAAGCGAGAAACGAACGTCTTGAAAGAGTGTGTAGCGGCATAGCTGAATCCTACCGGAGATTCAAAGGGAATTCATTTCATTTTTGTTGGAATACTGATGTTTGCGCGCAGTTCGGGCCACGGAACAAAGCTCAATCAGTATGAGGCACGGCTTGTGCGGCGCGTCCCGGAACAAGGCTGCGCACGATGACGTACAAGACCGGAATGAACACTAGATTCAAAGTAGTCGCCGCGATCATCCCGCCGAAGACTGTCGTGCCCACAGAAACGCGCCCCGCGCCAGCAGCACAACGCCCCGGAGAAACGCAAGGGACGTCTTTAATCCGCGGTTGCGTGTCCCGGGACGGCTGCGCCCGCAGGCCGCGAATGTCGCGCCCGGAAGAAGGCAAAGCGATCCAGGACCTTTTCCTGGAACTCTTCGAGGTAGAGATAGATCGCCGGAGTAATGAAAAGGGTGATGAACTGCGACACAATCAGGCCGCCGACCACAACGAGTCCGAGCGGCCGGCGCGAGGCGCCATCCGCCCCATAGCCGAGGGCGATGGGCAGGGCGCCCATCAGCGCGGCCATGGTGGTCATCATGATGGGACGAAAGCGCTCCATACTGGCGTCGTGAATCGCTTGATCGTCTGGTGCACCCTGCTCGACCCGCTGTTGCGCGAAGTCCACGATCATGATTCCGTTTTTCTTCACGATGCCCATGAGCATGAACATGCCGATGAACGCGTATAGGGAAGCCTCGGAGCCGAACAGCCACAGGGTCAGGAGGCCACCGACGAGCGCAACCGGCAACGAAGAGAGCACGGTGATCGGATGCAAGTAGCTCTCGTACAAAATGGCCAAAATCACGTACATGACAAAGACCGCCAGAACCATGAGGATGGTGAGGCTCGATACCGTGTCGCGGAACGTAAGCGCCTCGCCCTGGAACTCGCCGCGAATTCCCCGCGGCAAGACTTGCTTCGCAGTCTTCTCCACGAAATCAGTTGCCTGCCCGATGGAATAGCCTGGCTTCAGGTTGAAGAACAGCGTGGCGCTCGTGAATTGGTTGATGTGATTGACGGACTGCGGGCCCAACAGGGTGTGCCAAGCCGCCAGAGCGTTGAGCGGAACCATCCGAGAACCGTCGTCGCTCTTGATGTACAGCAGATGGAGATCCTGGGGCTCGGAACGTTGATTGTCGGCGACTTCCAGGATCACCTGGTATTGGTCCGTGGGCTTCTTGATGAGATAGACGTAGTTCTGCGAGTACGCTTGGTGCAGAAGATTAAGAATCCGAGTCTCGGAGACTCCGTAGGTCTTGGCTTGCTCGCGGAGGATGTTGACCTGCAGATTCGGAGTATGGTTGAACAGGTCGGAGTTAACAAAGAGGAACCCCGGGAACTCGAACATCTTGCGCATCAAGGTTCCGGCGCTGGCATACACCTCGTTCGGATCGATTCCGGAAATCGAATAGGCAAACTGGCCCTGAAGCTGCGCCGTGGCTCCGGTGCTGATCTGTAGCACCGGCTGGGGCTTGAGAAAGGTGAGCAGGCCGGGAATTTTGTTGTTCAACTGACCCATCAATTGCCCGCTCACCGCTGCAATAGGTGGGCGCTTATCCGGATCTTTCAGGATCGCGAACACCAAGCCCTGATTGGCAGGGAAAAACCCATTGGCCCCGCTCAGGGTGAAAGTCATGTCTACAGCGGGATTAGCGTGCAAAACGTCTTCGACTTCCACTTGATGAGTGCGCATCTCGAGATAGGACGTGCCTTCCTGGGCGACGAAGACCCCTAGGACGAAGGAACTGTCACCGATCGGGAGGAAAGCTTTGGGCACGATGTAAAAAAGGTAGATCGTCCCTCCGAGGCAAACCAGCCAAATCGCGAGCGAAATCCAGCGGTAGCGCAGGAAGAACCATAGCGATCGGCCATAGGAGGCGAGCACCTTCCTTTCTATGCCGCCAATGACTCGTTCGACCCAGTTCTTTTTCTTGTTCTCGCCGCGTTCCCGGAGCAAGCCGGAGCACATCAGTGGAGTCAGTGTCAGCGAAACGATGCCGCTGACGAAAATCGAAACGATGATGGTGACGGAAAACTCGCGGAAAATGCGGCCCACCAAACCGCCCATAAACACGAGCGGGAGGAACACGGCCGCCAGGGAAATAGTCATAGCGAGAATGGTAAAGCTGATTTCCTTGGCGGACTGAAGTGCGGCATCGAGCGCGCGCATGCCGCTCTCCATCAGGCGAACGGTGTTTTCCAAGAAAACGATGGCGTCATCGACCAGGAATCCGACGGCGAGCGTCAGGGCCATCAGCGAGAGGTTGTCCAGGCTGTACCCAATAATGTCCATCACCACAAAGGTCAGCAGGAGCGAAAGCGGCAGCGCGGCCACAGGGATCAAAGTGTCGCGCGCTCGACCCAGAAAGACGAAGATCACCACCACAACCAAGACGAACGCGATGAACAGAGTCGCCTGGACGTCTTTAACGCTGTTTACGATGCCCTGAGAACGGTCGTAAATCGGAATAATTGCGACGGAGCTGGGAAGCTGAGCCTGCACCGTGGGAAGCAGGGCGCGGATGGATTTGGCAACCTCGACGGCGTTTGTCCCCGCGCGCCGGAAGACCGCGATGACAACTGTGGCGGAAGGAACAGTGTGGCCGCGGTACCAAAAGCGCATGTTGATGCGTTCGTCTCGTACGCCATTTTCGACGGTGGCGATGTCTTTGAGGTAGATGGGAGCCCCGTTTCCCTGCTTGACGATAAGGTTTTCGTACTGACTGGCTTCGCTGAGCTGGCCTTCGGGTTGAAGCAGAAAAGTCTGGTGCGCCCCGTCAAACTGGCCCGCGCCGGTGTAGCTGGTTCCATTCTTGAGGGCCGCAGTCAGATCATCGATCGTTAGATTGCGGGCAGCCAAGGCGGAAGGATCGGCTTTGATGCGCACGGCGGATTGAGCGCCGTAAATGGCCACCTGGCTCACTCCCGGAAGAATGCTGATGTGCTCGCCGACTTGGGTGTTGGCGTAATCGTATAGCTGCCCTCCGGTAGCGCTGTCGCTGGTGAGGCCGATGTACATGATGGGCTGGTCGTTCGGGTTGGTTTTGGTGAAGGTCGGCGGGCTCGGGAGATCCACGGGCAACTGGGCCGTGGCACGCGATATGGCCGCCTGAACGTCGGTTGCGGCAGCATCCACGTTCTTGGACAGATCAAACTGAAGAACGAAACTGGTGCTTCCCTGTCCGCTGTTGGAGGTCACCAACTGAAGGCCAGGAATCTGCATGAACTGACGCTCGAGCGGGGTGGCCACGTTGTTGGCCATGGTCTCTGGCGTTGCGCCGGGATAGCCTACGCTGACTTGAATGACGGGATAGTCCACGGCGGGCAGGTCATTGACCGGCAAGGCGAAATAAGCGAGTACGCCAAAAACGATGGCCGAGATCGTAAGCACCGCGGTCATCACCGGACGGCGAATAAATGGTTCAGACAGATTCATGGATCTTCGTTCCCATTACTTTACGCTCGCCGGCGCACCCGCCGACGTGCCCCCCGCAGGCCCAGCGCCGCCGGCATCCACACGCACCTTGCTGTTTGGAGCCACGGTCATCTGGCCGGCCAAGATGACGTTCTCTCCCGCGGCAACACCTTGGGTAACTACGACGTTATCGCCTTGCCGCTGGCCCAAGGTCACGAGTCGAAGGTCCGCGGTGTTGTCGGGTTTCACCACGTAGACGAAGGGACCTTTTTGGCTGATCTGCGTGGCTTGGTTGGGGATCAGCACCGCCCCCTTCTGCGTTGCCAGGACTAGCCTCACGTTGACAAATTGACCGGGCCAGAAATGATGATCGGGGTTGGAGATGGTGGCGCGCAAATTGACCGTGCCCGTGCCGTTCTGGACGGTGTTGTCGAGAAATGTGAGCTTGCCGCCGTGGGCGTGGTCTTCCGGATCGGAGGGCAGCCTCACGAAGGTCTTCAGCGTTCCGCGAGTCATCTCCTTCTGCACGCTGGGGAGGTCGCGCTCGGTTATGGTGAAGTCCGCATAAATCGGATCCAGTCGCTGGATCAGCAACAACCCGGTCGTGTTGGCCTGCACGACGTTTCCGACGTCGACCAGTCGCGCGCCGGCGCGGCCCTGGATCGGCGAGTGAATATAGCAATATTCCAGGTTGAGCTGGGCGGTTTCGAGGGTTGCTTCCGCCGATTCCACCTGCGCCTGATCGACGTCAACGGTGCTCTTTTTGATGTCGTAATCCTGTTTGGAGGTGACCTTGGAGCCGAATAGCTCCGAGCTGCGTGCGAACTCCACCTTGGCGAGTTCGAGCGCCGCTTTTGCCTGGGCCAGAGCGCCCTTTGCAGAATCGAGCTGGGCTTGATACGGACGCGGATCAATCACAAAAAGCAACTGGCCTTTGGCCAGATCAGCGCCATCCTGGAATTGTCTTTGCGTAATGCGGCCGCCGACTTGCGGGGTTACGGTAACCGACTCGAAAGCGAAGCTCTTGCCGATCTCGTCGAGGTAAACGGGCACATCTTGGGCTTGCGCCTTGACTACACTCACCAAGGGCGGAGGCGGGAGTTGAGGACCGGCAGCTAGGGGATTCGCCCGGTTACAGCCCGACGCTGCGATTGGCAAGGCAAACAACGGTAAGACATACAGAAATCCGAGCCTCAACTTCAATCTTAGCCTCCCCTCGTCTGTCTATACGCTACCAGCTAAGGGCATATTGCGGGCCAAGCCCAACAGCCCGCCGTCGACATCACGCCCTGCGCGTATTTCCGAAGTCTGTGAGGTCCGGTTCCACTCATAAAGCGAGACACACCATGAGTAGATTAGACGCCAAGGAAGGGAATGCGTTACTTTTCGCGAGTTGCATTGCGAACCTGTGGCAATCTGCGCCTCAGATGCCACAGTGTCAATTGTACCCCGCCGGCTGTCTCGCCCGGCCCATCCTTCCAGAGTCGCGGATTCAGTAGAAATCGCGGGAATTGATTCTTTTTCCGGAAAGCCCGAGCTGCAGGACTTCCATCTGTTCCGGCCGGTCAAAAACCTTGCCCGGGAAAAAGATCTTCGCCAGCACTCGCACGCCGCCAAACGCCACCCCTAGGACCACGGCCACTACCATGAACAAACCCGTCCCAAGAATAATCTTGACCAGGGTTGAAACCAACGGCGGATCGGTGACCGTTTGGTGCGGCTCGTTCCACGTCACTTCCGTTTCGTAAATCACCGCGCTCCGCAGCGAATCGCCATACGCTGCTGAAGATGGCTTCAGTACCAGGGAGAGCAGGGAAGCCTTGCGTTCAATTGTCGTTCCCGCCTGCTTGGCCGCTGGCGAGAGCGCCTGCTCCAGATGTCGCAGGTGTTGCTCCGCCAGTTGCGGCGTGGGATATTCCAGCAGCAACAATCCTGCCGAGTCCTTGCCGTTGCGATATTCCGCGACCATGGCCTCCGCGCCAGAGGCAAATCCTGCCTCGCTCACCAGGTTGGTAAATTCCTCCCGCTTCAGCGAGTTCAGCGCATTCCGCAAAGCCGCAGGCCCCAGCGCGTACCTTTGCGTTCCATCCGAGAAGCCGCTCGGCAAATACGCTCGAATCGGCGGCAGCGGCGACTGGCTGGAATGTTTACGGACCATCTCCGCAAGCTGTTGCAATTCATCGGTCGTTGGATTCTGGGGAGGCCGGACTTCCAGAATCAGATTACCAAGGAGCAGCAGGAGGCGCTCCTGGTCGATCGCCGAAGGCCCACCGACCGTGGATGGATGCATGCCCGGCCCGAACTCCGCGGTGTACGCTTCGTACGCGCCGCTGGGGTCCCGGAATTGCCGGAGTATGACTCCTACCTTCTGCGTCCCGTCGGAATACTCATTGGCGAGCGAGTCCGTCAGACCCGACTCGGCAGATACCTGCGCTCGCCCTTCGTCACTCTTGATCTTGACGGGGGAGTTAACGGTTTTCCATCGCCCAAATTGTCCGGGGAAAACCTTCTCAAGTGCACTTTGCGCAGACAAACGCGGTACGACGGCCACGACGGCCGCAAAAGCCGATAGCAAGATGAGGCAATACTTTCGCATCCCAGCCTCTATTAGACACCAACTGTCTAGTTTTGGTTGCGAGATTGTTCAACTGCTACCGCGCTGGGGCGCCCCGCACCGGGTCTGGACGGCTGATTCATCGTCACGCTGTTCATGCTCTCCAGGTAGCTTACCACGCCCTGATACAGCCCCTCGGCCACCTTCTGCCTTTGCTCGGGCTTCTTAAGCATTTGCTCGTCCGCCGGATTACTCAGGAACGAAATCTCCGTCAAAATCGACGGCATGTCCGCGCCGATCAGCACCACGAAGGGCGCTTTCCGCACGCCGCGGTTCTTCATAGGCTTGTTCGACTTTTGAATCCGCTTGGACAGGGAATCCTGGATGTCTTCGGCAAGTTCTTTGGACTCGTCAATCTTTTCCGTCCTCGCGATTTTCATCACCAGGTCCTGCAACTCGTGAACGCCTCCCTGCGCCGTGGCGTTTTCCCGTGCCGCCACTTCCATCGCTTCCGCCGAGCCTTTCAGGTTCAGGTAGTACGTTTCGATGCCGCGCGCCGCGTGGTCCCTGCTCGAATTCGCGTGAATCGAAATAAACAGATCCGCCTTGGCCTGGTTCGCGATGTTCGTCCGCTCTTCCAGCGGAACAAAGCTGTCGTCCGAACGCGTATAGATCACGTTCGCGCCCGGCAGCCGCTGCTCGATGATTTTCCCGAGCCGCAGCGCCACATCCAGGCACAGGTCTTTCTCCATCAACCCGGTCGGGCCAATCGTTCCCGTATCGTGCCCGCCGTGACCCGCATCGATCACGATCCTTCCAATCTTCAAGCCCAGCGCGCGCGTCAGCGTGGACTGCCCATCGCGCGTGGGTTGTGGCGCGCTCGCCGGCCGGATTAAATCCGGCTTCGCGCTCGAGGCAGTTGCTTTGATTGATTTCGATTTGCCGCTTTTCGCGCCCGGCGGCGAATTGGGTGTGACCGCGGAAGAATTGTTCACCGCCCCCGAATCGTTAATCACGCCAACGCTAGTCGCACTCCCGTTATTCGCGCCCCCACCAATCGCACCACTGATGGCGCTCTGCGAATTTCCTGCCCGCTGCTGCGAATCGGAACCCGCGTCCGTCCCCATACCTTTTGGTGCCGCGTTCTGAACCGTTCGCGCTTCGCTGTTCGCCGGCACCGTGCTCGCATTCGAATCTTCCGCCACCGCCGGCTGCGGCTTTTTCCCCTTGGCGGTGCGCACCGCCGCCTCTGGCTGCGGAGCTCCATACAAATCAATCAAAAGCTGCGCCGGATGGTACACAAACGAAGAGGAGTAATCCTTCACTCCGTTCACGTTCAGCACCACGCGCACGACGCCGCTATGATTCTGCGCCACACGAACGGCGGTCAGCAGCCCGCCTTCAACGTGGACATTCCCACGAGCCACCTCCGGCGTCAGCCGCGCCGCGTGCAAATCAAAAAAGATGCGGTCGGGATTGGCGATGCGCCCGGAAGTGTATACCACGCTGTCCTCGAGATCGATCGTCACCCGCGCCGCATCGCCGTTGGCAGCCGCGCGAATCCGCAGCACCCGCGGAATCTCACCCGATGCAGACCGGCTCGCGGACTTGCCCCCGGAGTGCACCGGCGCAATCGCGCGCGCTTCCTCGGCGGTTGGAGAGGCGTTCGTCGAATTTGACGCCACGCCGTTCGTCGCAGAAGGCGCCTCGCCGTTCTGCAGCAGCGCCAATTCCGCCAGCGCTTCTTGTGCTTCGCGTTTCCGTGGCGAACGCGGATAGCGCTTCAGGAAATCTTCATAAGTTTTTTTCGCTAGTGCCGCGTCTCCCAGCTGATCGCGCTGCAGTTTCGCCGTTCGCAGGGTCGCATCCTGGCAATACCGGCTCGTCGGATATTCGCGCACCAGGAATTGGTAGGAATCGGTCGCCCACTGGTAGTAGTTCCTCCCAAACCGGTCGCCCATCTCGGTGTAAAGTTCCGCCACCGCCAGCAGGGAATCGGGGACTTCGGGGGCTCGCGGCGTTATCAAGGCGACGCGGCGATATCCGGTCACCACCAGTTTATAATCCGCTAGCGTACGCTTCTCGGTAGGTTTGCTGTTCAGCGCCGCGCGCTGCTCTTCGGCCCGCGCAAATTGCGCGGAAGCGGACTGGCGCCTCACCGCGGCCGTGGCTGTGGCCGCAGCTTCCGCACCTGTTTTCCCCGGCACAGCAGCGGCAACAGTCAGCACAAAACCCAGCGCCACAAAAACTGGCGAAAGGCGGGCGAAGCCCTTGTGCAAAATTTTTTTGCCCCCAAACATCAATCTACATCCCCAAACGCAACTCCATCCTATCTGGAAACCTCAACTCAATTCGCCAATACATTCAAAATGTTCCAGGCCCGAACCCAGAGCTCCTGGAAACTAAAAACTAGCGACTAAAAATCACAACTCTTTCTATTCGTTAGTGAACACGACGCGGCCGTCTGCTGTAACGTCTTTGTGGATCGCATGTGCGTTGATGAACGCATCCGCAAGTCGGCCCGAACCCGGCCGGAAATAGGCGTTCTGCACTCTCTGAACATAGTTTCGCGTCTCTCGAAACGCGGGGATGCCGTGAGCCCGGTCGACCGCACCCTCCCCCGCATTGTACGCCGCCAGGGCCAAATCCAGGTTGCCATTGTATCGTTCTAGCAACCACTTCAAATGCTTAACCCCCGCGTCAATGTTTTGTTGCGGGTTGAACACGTCATAAGCGCCGTATCGTTGTGCCGTCGTGGGAATCAACTGCATCAATCCGCCGGCTCCCTTGCGGGAATACGCTCTTGGATTCCAGTTCGATTCCGTTTCGATCACCGCGCGCACCAGTGCAGGATCCACGCTATGCCGGTCCGCGGCTTCTCGAACCAGCTTTTCGGTGCCGTCGCGCCCCATGTCCATGGCCGGACGGTTGCTTCCCGAAAAAGAAGACTCAGCGGGCAGGTAGATGTTCGTGCGCCGCTTCGAGGCATTGAGCTTGGCTGTCAGCGGTGGTTCCGCGTTTACAAAAAACGGCCGTCCCGCATCGTCAACGACCTTGGCGATCTGGCCGCTGGCACCCCGCGCGAAAACAGTCGCGCAAAGGACCAGCGTTGCTAGAAGAAGCCCTGCCGTGATTGCCGTGCGTTTTTTCATCAGCCTACCTTGGGAAAGGCAAACCACAGTCTTGGAGACTACTACAGAGTGCACATTTTTGAACATTACCAAGCATCGGTCAATGTCCCTTCAGTACTAGGGCTCCCCGCCGAGCGGTCTACCCTGGGGGCGATCGCCTGGCGATGGCCCTCCTTGCGAAGTCGTGTTAGCGGGGATGCCGAACTGCCTAGGCCGTAAACGCGAACGTATCCCCTCGGACACGCTTCTGGCACCACGGGGATTATAGCAAGGGTTCGATCAAGGAGAGGACACTCTCCAAGGCCACTTTTAGGCCAGTTGTGTCTTTTCCGCCAGCTTCGGCCAGGTCAGGTCTTCCCCCGCCCGAACCCCCTACCCGTTTGGCCAGTGCCTGTATCAGCTTGCCAGCATGGACTTTATCGGTGAGGTCCTTGGTCACCCCGGCGATCAGTGCCACTTTGCCGTCCTCCGGCATGCCTAGCGCCACCACTCCGGAACCCAGCCTCTGCCGCAGGCTGTCCACCAGTTGCCTAAGTCCTTCGCGGTCAACATTTTCCACTTCGGCGGCGATCACCTTGACCCCCTTAACCGTCTGTACCTTTGCCGCCAGCTCGTCGATCTGGCCGAGGGCCCCTTTGCGCTTTTGCGCCTCCAGCTCCTTCTCCAGTTGCTTGGCGGTCTGGGATAGCTTCTCCACCTGGGCCGTGATGCCGTCCTCCCCCACATTGAGCTGGCTGGCTAGTTTTGTTAAGACTAGAACTTGCCTCTGGTAATGCTCCAGCGCCCCGATGCCGGTAACCGCCTCGATGCGGCGAACGCCCGCGGCTACGGATTCTTCGCTCACGATCTTCAGTACCCCAATGTCGCCAACGCGTTGCACGTGCGTCCCGCCGCAAAGCTCCTTCGAGTAGAAACCGCGGGCCGCTCGCGGATCGGGAATCGTCACCACGCGAACGTTGTGCTCCGGATACTTGTCCCCGAAAAACGCCAGCGCACCGGAAGCCAGCGCTTCCTCCAGCGACGTGACGTTTGTCTCGATCTCCGTGTTCAGCCGGATCTCGTCGTTCACCTGTTGCTCGATGTCGCGCAGCTCTTCCGCATCCACGTGCGCAAAGTGCGAAAAGTCGAATCGCAGACGCTCCGGCGCATTCAGCGACCCGGCCTGCTTCACGTGCGTCCCCAGGATATTCCGAAGCGCCGCATTCACCAGGTGCGTCCCCGAGTGGTTGCGGATAATCCGCGCCCGCCGCTCCGCATCCGCCACCACCGCCACGCGATCCCCCACGCGCAAAGTCTCTTTCGCTACGACTTTGTGCGCTACCAGTCCCGCCACCGGATAAAACGCTCCGGTCACATCCGCGAGCAGTTGCGATTCGGAGTTGTCGTAGAACGCGCCGGTATCCGCCACTTGCCCGCCCGACTCGGCGTAAATCGCCGTGCGATCGAGAACCACTTCTCCGCTCTCGCCCGTCTTCAGCTCATTCACCGCCCCATTCTTTGTAATGATCGCTTCAATCCGGCAATCCTTCGCCGTCGTCCCAAAATAAAAATCCGGCTCCGTCTTAAACGTCTCCGCCAGCTTCGCATACGCCGGATTCGCCGCTTCCTTCGCCCCGCCCTTCCACGATGCCCGCGCCCGCGTGCGCTCCTCATCCATGGCGCGGTCAAATCCTTCTTCATCAAAAGACATGCCTCGATCCCGAACTACGGTGGCAATGAAATCTCTGCGAAGCCCGTATGTTTCATAGATTCGATAGGCGTTTGCGCCAGGGTAGACAACCGGTTTTTGCGCAGGGGGCGGCTCTTGCCTCGCCAAAATAGCCGCTGCTTTCGGAGTTGCTTCATTCATGCTCTCCGAGTTCATATCTTTTCGCAGTTCTTCCATTCCTGCTCTGGAGCGGTCAAATGCGTGCATCGCCTTCTCGATGTCCAAATCTAATTGCGGAAGCCCAACGGATATTGTTCGGGCAAACTGTTTTTCCTCAGCCAGGACAGTCTTTTTAACCCTCTGCGAGCTCTCTGACAGTTCCGGATAAGCTTGCCGCATTACTTCGACGACAGCGTCTACCGCTTCATATAGGAACGGATCTGACTTGCCGAGAAGCCGGCCGTGATGAATGGCGCGTCGCATGATTTTGCGGAGCACGTAACCGCGGCCTTCGTTTGAGGGAAGAACCCCGTCGGCGATGAGGAACGTGGTGGCGCGAGCGTGGTCGGCGATGACGCGCAGAGAAGCAGCGCCGCCTTTCCCGACTTCGGACCTGAGTTCTTTGTCGTAATCAACGCCGCAGAGTTCTGCAGCGCGCTTCATCAGCGGAACAAAAAGATCGGTGTCGTAATTGGAGATGACGCCTTGCAACACGGCGGCGACGCGTTCGAGGCCCATGCCAGTGTCCACACAAGGCTTCGGCAGGGGAGTGAGCGTGCCGCTGGCATCGCGGTTGAACTGCATGAACACGAGGTTCCAGATTTCGACGTATCGCCCGCAATCGCAAGGAAATTTGCAGTCGGCGTGGCCTTCCTCAGACGCAGTAGGCCCCATGTCATAGAAAATCTCGCTGCACGGTCCGCAAGGGCCGGTGTCTCCCATGGCCCAGAAGTTGTCTTTGAGTCCTGCGATGGCATGGATGCGTTCCTGTGGCACCTGTTCGGCCAGCCAACATTGACCGGCGGGCATATCAATCTCCAGCATGTTCCCCGGTGAAATCTCAGCGCCACCAAAGACCGTTACGTATAACTTGTCCTTCGCAATTCCGAACCACTGCGGAGAAGTGATCAATTCCCAGGCGTACGCGATCGCATCCTTCTTGAAATAATCGCCGAAGGAAAAATTCCCCAGCATCTCGAAAAACGTGTGGTGCCGCTTCGTAAACCCCACATTTTCCAGGTCGTTGTGTTTCCCGCCCGCGCGCACGCATTTCTGCGCCGTCGTCGCTCGCGTGTACTCCCGCTTTTCCAGCCCCAAAAACACGTCCTTGAACTGGTTCATCCCCGCATTCGTAAACAGCAGGGTAGCGTCCCCATGCGGCACTAGCGACGAACTCCGCACGCGCCGGTGTTCCTTGCCCTCAAAAAAGCGCAGGAACCCTTCGCGGATCTCGTTCCCGCTCCAAAATTTCTTGCTTACCGATTCACCCGTCACGCCCGCCTCAGTTTTGCAGGATTCAATCCCCAGATTATCGCAGACGCAGCAAGGTGCCGCAATGAACGTAGACACGGGTGATGGGTTAGTTTCGGATTGGCTGACAGATCAGTAGTTGGGCCGCAGGAGGGGCACAGCTAGACCCCTCCCGGAGTTCTTACTCTCGCTTTGACCGGCGAAGAGGTGACGATTTTTTTTCTACTCGCCCAGTGATTCGGCTTACATGAAGAAGAGGCCGTTCTGCTCACGCCCTAGCACGGAAACCAAGTTCCGCCCAGGGTCGGGCGTCTCCGACTCGAACCGGAAGCCAGGCTGCTCGACGGACCACTTGATCGTGGCTCCCGTGCTGAGGAACGAACCTTGGAAGCTCTGTGCGCTGTTATGAATTTCTGCCGTCGCGACGATCCCCTTCCATTCTACATCGAAAGAGACGGTCGCGCGGACGGGGGCGACAGGTGCGATGGCCGGATAGGGGAAGCCCATGTCACCGGGCAGTCCCAACCCCATGGTCAGCGAGTTGCCAATGTCGTGGTCATCGAAGACCCTTAGCCCGTTCACTCGAAGGCGCGCTCGCGCCTCGTCGAAGGCAACCTCGACGGCATGGGGCGCCACAGGGACCATCCAGAACACGTCGTTGGAGTCGATGTGCATGTTGTAGTCGTGGATTTGTTGAGGGATGTTGGCCGATCCAGCCGGACCGGTGTAGAGGTCAAGTCAAACAAAAGCGAAAGTGCCTTCATGATGACGACCGTCGGTGCCGATAAACTTGCCCTTACTGAAGCCCATGTCCGCCCGGAATGCGAGAGGCGTGGTGCTGCCGGTCATGGTGTTTGTTCCGGTTCCGCCCCCGCGGATGTTCGTCAAACCCACAAACCCGTCGAAGTCTGTAATCTGCGACGGGTCGCTTATATTGGCGAGGGGTGTTGCGGGGTTCAGGGGGTTATGGTGGATAAAAACCCCAAACGGCTTAAATGGCGCAAGGCCCCCCGGAATCGGATTGACCTGGTTGCACTCGGTGCCGTGCCTATCCTCATCGTCGTCGGCATGAGCCGGTTTTGAACGTAACAGCCCAGCTCCCAGCGCCGCTCCTGCAGCTCCGCGAATAAGATTGCGACGGCTGAGCCACTTGTCCTGAAGTGGGTTCCCTGAAAATGGCCCCCGTTTGTTCATTGTCGTTCTCCTTTGAGTTGCCGGCCGCGCACACAAAAAGAATGTGCTCACCGGCGAGTTATGGCCCGGGGTCCCGAAAATACGCGTCGAGAAACCATGAGAGAAAACACTTAGAAAGGAATATTGGGGAAAACCAAGGGTAGTCTGCTCTTGCCCGCTCAGGCATGTCAAGTACGTTTAGTCATTCGACGAAAGCGATAAACGCGCATTTAGCAAAATGGGCCGAGTTGGCCAAATCTCCGGCAAGAAATTCAGCGAGGTATTCGGTAGTGACAAGCTGGCCCCTGGCCAGGAAGGAAGGGTTGAATGCGAACCCTCTCTTGACAAGACGTAGCGGTCTTACTCGTCCAGAACAAATGTCAGCAATGACTTGTTGATCTTGATTCTACGGTTGCGGTATTCGATGAAGCCGAGTTTTCTAAATTTGTTCATGAAGAAATTCACGCGAGAGCGCGTAGTGCCGACTATTTCCGACAAAGTCTCTTGGGAAACAGTGGGCAGTTCGTCGACTTGCTGGTGCTGCGCTTTTCCATAACGGCCGAGCACGAGTAGCGCTCGGGCGAGCCGCTTCTCGGACGAATTGAAGAGTTGATCGATTAAAGCTTCTTCGACGCGATTTTTATGACAGAGTATATATTCGACAAAACTGTCCGATAGTTTGTCCTGCGTTCGGATCATACCTAGCAATTCGTTCTTGTCGATGGAAAGAAGGGTGGTCGGCGTAATGGCGGTAGCCGTGCCCATGCGGACCGACTGACCCGCCATGCAGCCCTCGCCAAAAAAATCGTTCGGACCGAGCATCGCAACCACCGCTACCTTGCCCGACGTGCTAACCACGGAGAATTTTACGTTGCCCTTTTGGATGTACATGACGGTCTTGGCCGCGTCACCTTGACCGTAAATTTGTTCGTCTTTCCCGAATTCAGCAACCTTTCTTGCCATTCCCGAAGTATCGAGAAAGGTCTGCGGCTCGAGCGGTTCGAGCAGTTCCGTGTTGGATTTCTTGGTTTTCATAAGGGCAGTGGGAAAGGCCCAACTTGATATAAATCCAGTGCTTAGTGCTTCTTCTCGGTGGCCTCGACTGGCAGGAAGCAGAGGATCTGCTGCTTTAGTTGCGCATCTACTTCGTCTGCGATGGTCACGACGTCCGGAAGCAACTTGCTGAATTTCACGCGACGCTCATTCCTGTGCAGCGTCGAAAAAATGCAGACCTGCAGGATTCGGGATTCGTCTACGACCATTGCAGCGGTGTA
>DATNLB010000556.1:0-9174 GCA_035603095.1 Candidatus Acidiferrales bacterium | reverse complement strand
CGTCTTGTCTCCGAGCCTGCCGCGCTTGACCATTTCTTCCACGAGCGCTGGCACTTTGTACATTTCCCGAGATTCGTCGTTCGGCGCCGTCTCGTAAATGTTCTTCACGACGTGCACCAGCACATCGAGACCCACGATATCCGCCGTTCGAAACGTCGCCGACTTCGGCCAGCCCACTGCCGGCCCGGTGCAGGCATCCACCTCTTCCACTGTCATTCCGAGCGTGCCCATCAGGCGCAGCGCATTCAGCATTGAAAACGTTCCGATGCGGTTGGCGATGAAGTTCGGCGTATCCTTTGCCAGCACTACGCCTTTGCCCAATCGCCGGTCGCAAAACTCGCTCAACGATTCGACCACGTCGTTTGAAGTCTTCGGCCCGGGGACCACTTCCACCAATTTCAGATACCGCGGTGGATTGAAGAAATGCGTCCCCGCCCAGTGCTGCTGAAACTCTTCGCTCATGCCCTCCGCGATCAAGTGCACGGGCAAGCCGGAAGTGTTGGTGGTGACGATGGCTCCGGGTTTGCGAAACTGGGCCACGCGCGCTAGCAATTTTCGTTTGATCTCCAGATTCTCTGCGACCACTTCGATGATCCAATCGGCTTCCGAGCAGCGTGTCAGGTCATCCTCGAAGTTTCCAATCGCAATTTTTTCCGCAAGCGCCGGGGTAAAAAACGCCGCTGGCTTTGATTTCTTTGCCGCGTCCAATCCAGCGCGTACAATTTTGTTGCGCTCTCCGGCCGGGGCATCGGCAGGCAAATTCGGGGGGACCATGTCCAGCAAAACGCACGGCAGCCCGGCGTTCGCGAAATGCGCCGCGATCCGCGAGCCCATTGTTCCCGCTCCCAGCACCACTGCCTTTTCAATGCGACGTTTCATGGCGCGCCTTTTTACAGGATTTACACGGCCCGTTAGTTCGATGGGACAGGTTACAAAACCAGCATGCGCGGGTCAAACGACCGGCACATCCCTGAATATGGTACTAAAATGGACAAATGACGGAAGAAGGTAAAGTCTCCAGCACTCTCGGCTGGTTTCGAACGGCAAAGGACAAGTTTCGCGCCTTCGCCTACGGCGAGCAAAGCGAACCCCGGGAGCGCCCGCGCGTGGGCTTGGCTCTTGCGGGCGGCTTTGCGCGCGGCATAGCGCACCTCGGTGTCCTCCGCGTTTTGCGCGGAGCTGGAATTCCCATCGATTGCGTAGCCGGCACGAGCGTCGGAGCCCTGATCGCCGTGGGCTACTGCGCGGGAGCATCGCTGGACCAAATGGCCAGGGTTGGCACATCCACGAGCTTCACGGATTTCGGGCGCTGGACGCCGTCCTGGCTCGGGCTAGCCACCAACCAGCGCATGGAAAAATATCTCGAGCGTTTTACTCACGTTAAAAATTTCGAGGAATTGCAAACGCCGCTGGCCATCGCCACCACGGACATCGCCGCAGGTGTTTCCGTCTACTATTCCCACGGGCCCATCGCGCCGCCGCTGCGCGGTTCCTGCGCTTATCCCGGCCTCTTTGTGCCCATTCAATTTGAGGGGCGGACGCTGGTCGACGGATTCGTCACCGCGCCGGTGCCCGTTGAGGGCGTTTTGCTTCTTGGCGCCGACGTGGTCATCGCCGTTTACCTGGAAGCGGACAACATCGAACAACCTCGCACGTTCACGGACGTCCTTAGCCGCTCCTTCAACATCATCCAGCGGCATAGCGATCTCTCCTGGCGCACACAGGCGGACATAGTCATTGAGCCGGACGTGAAACCTTTTGCGTGGGACGATTTCAGCAGGACCCCGGAGATGATTGCAGCCGGCGAAGCGGCGACGCTGGCGGCGTTGCCGGAAATTCGCGCCTTGCTCCGCGGCGAAAAGCGGGATTCCGCAGCCTAGCGCCGTTCCCCACGGTGAGCGTTTCTCTCTCGGGGGAAGTTTCAAGAGTCTATTCGCGAGTGACCTCTACTAATACGGGCTGGCCTTCGCCTTTGCCGCGTTGCGTTAACCAGGCGGCGAGGCCTTCCGAGAAGCGTTCGGGAGAGAGGCGGAAACTGGCTTCGATCTTGCCATCAGCCACGGGAAGCGTGTCGTCAAAATCAGCAGAGTTGGTGAAGTTGCGCATGCAGAATTGATCGAGCCAATCGAGCGGGCAGGCGCGGGTTTCGCCGCGGATCACTACGCTTACTTTGAACTTTTGTGCGTACATGAAGCGCAAGATGCGGGACTAAGGCCCGCACCTACAGTTTAGGACAAATGCTCGGCCGGGTGGCACGCAGCGGGCTACGACGGGCGGGGACGCTTGACCGAATGGGCCAGTCCGACGGCTTCGAGCATCCAGATGAAATACCAGCCGATGTCGGTCTGATACCAGCGAAGGCCAAGTCGCGCTGAACCTGCGTGCGTGTGATGGTTCTGATGCCAGTTCTCGCCCCAAGCTGTCAACTGGAAGGGACCGAGCCACCAAACGTTCATGCTGGAATCGCCTTGTTCGACATGGTTGAGATGCGTGAGGCTGTTCACCAGGCACTGCATGTGCAGCGAGTAGACCAGGCGGATAGCGCCCATCCAGAAGAAACCCATCCAGCCGAAGCCGAGAATCAGGCCGATGCAGATCGAGAAGACAATGACGGGCGTTTCGGCCCAGCCCCAGATCTTGTACACGCCGCCGGTGAGCTCGGGCGCCCAGCGCTTCTTGTCGGCGGGCTGAGTTTGATAAAGCCAGCGAAGATGAGCCCACCAGAAGCCGCCCTGCTTGGGACTGGAGATGTCCTCGGGGGTATCAGTAACCGAGTGGTGGAGGCGATGATACGCGACCCAGCTCGCGGGATGGCCGGAGCCGTTGAAGACGGCCCAGAAAATCAAGATTTGCTCGACGATCCGGTTGGTCTTGAGGGTCTTGTGGGCGAGCATGCGGTGATAGCAGACCGTCGTGCCGAGACCGCCTAAGCCGATGCTGAGCAAAGTCATGCCCACAACCTTGAGGCTTGGCACCGGGAAGAGGATCAGCCCGACGACGGCAAGAATGTGAATGAGGACGATATAAGCGAAGACGCCTTCTTTGCCATGAACGGGTTTCCAGAAGGGCCGGTCCCAGGGGCGCTCTTGTTGCGTTGCGGTCAATTCCATATGCTCTCCGGCGATCTGCTTTGTTTACTGCGTGAATGCCCGGTGTGCAGAACGTGATAGGCAATCATAAGAATACCATCTTCGGGCGCAGCACGCCGAAAAACAGTTCAAGAGTGAACACAGAAAGTGACTAGCCTTTAGGACAGGCTCATGGAGTTCGAAATACTGGCCTTGTGTCCCTCAGCCTCCTTTCCAGACTAACTTGCCGCTTCGGCAAGTTTCACCCCCGTGAAAAGTCGAAAGGTGAAGAGTCTTTTGACTGTAGCAGCAGGAATCAATTAGCTCGCTTTAAGAATTGAAACATGTTTCAAGACAAGGGCGAAAAGAATTCGTCAGGGCACCGGACTTTTGGGGGAACCGAGTTTCCAGAAGATTTGCCGAAAGATGCCAATGGTGAGTTCGGCGTCAGTGGCGGAGAGGTGGAGCCGGTGGACGAGGCGGCGGATTTTCTCGTCAGTGGGAGCGGCGGAGCGCCTCTTCTGGGAGCCACTGGGACTCGCTTTCAAGTAGCCGCTGGAGCGGAGGGCGTCGAGCAAGAGTGCGGTGAGGCGCTCGAGATCGGCCGCAGTGGCGGCGCTATGTTTCTGAGGTTTCGGCACGGCCTGGGGATTACGTGCGAGTTCATAGAGACAGACGGCTACGGCCTGGCCAAGGTTCATGGAGCGATGTTCGTCGCGAGTGGGAATGCGCAGCAACCAATCGCAGTGGCTGAGGTCTTCATTCGAAAGACCGCGCTTCTCTGAGCCGAAGAGAAGGGCGACGGGGCTGGCCGCAAGACGTTTGCGGATGAGGGATGCGGCTTGCTCGAGGCGCCTGACGGGATGCTGCAATTGGCGGAGGCCGACGGCGGTGGTTCCGACGACGAGCGTGCAGTCTGCGACGGCTTCGCCGAGGGTCTTGAACTCTTCTGCCCGGGCGAGCAGCGGCGCGGCGCCAACCGCGGAACGCGCTTCGCGAAACGCCAGCTCATAAGGGTTCACCACGCGAAGATGGAGGAGTCCGAAGTTGCTCATGGCGCGGGCCGCCGCGCCGATGTTAAGGGGATTGCGCGGGCTGACGAGTACGACGCGCAAGCGGTCGAGGTCGGAATGGAGAGACAAGGGAGACGAGTTTACAGCAGGAGAGTGGTAACGAAGTAAAAAGAGAAAAGGAAGAGAAAGAGGCCGCCTGGAGGGCGGGGCTCCGACAGGAGGCGGCTTGCGTGGGCGGCGAGGGGTAACATAGACTGTGGGTGGGTAGAGACAAAAAGCCTGCCACTTGGCCGGAAGTTCCCGCCTTTGCATGGGCCGTTGGCATGGCCGAGTCCAATCGCCACACCTCCCCGGCCCGGTCGGGGTCCTCATCGGGAGTTTTGCAGGAGGCCGCAAGCGGCCGGGGCACCGCGCTTTGGACCTGGTGGCGGCAAAATGTTGGGCTGGCAGGGGGATCAGAGTGGCAACTCCACTGGAAACCTGGGTCGATGAAGCGGCGAAGCTGGCGAAGCCTGACGCCGTGGTGTATTGCGACGGATCCGAAGCGGAGTACCAGCGGATGATCGCGGAGATGCTGCGTGGAGGAGATTCCTACGCGCTGAACGAGAAGACCTACCCAGATTGTTACCTGCATCGAAGCAGTCCGAATGACGTGGCACGGACCGAGCATCTGACGTATATCTGCTCGCCTGAACGGGAAGATGCCGGCCCGACGAACAACTGGATGGACCCGGGTGCGGCGAAACATAAAGTGGGTGCGCTCCTGGATGGAGCGATGCGCGGGCGGACGATGTATGTGGTGCCGTATGTGATGGGGCCAGTGAGTTCGCCGATCAGCAAAGTGGGCGTGGAAGCGACGGATAGTCCCTATGTGGTGGCGAGCATGCAGATCATGTCGCGGATGGGCAAGGTGGCGATGGGGCGGCTGGGTGCGTCAAGCGAGTTCGTTCCCGGGCTGCATTCGCTGGGCGACCTGGACCCTATGCGGCGGTACATCATGCACTTCCCGCAGGAGAAATTGATCTGGAGCGTGGGGTCGGGTTACGGCGGAAACGCGCTGCTGGGGAAAAAATGTTTTGCATTGCGGATTGCCAGCGTAATGGCGCGCGAGCAGGGCTGGATGGCCGAGCACATGCTAATCCTCGGTCTTGAGTCGCCGGGAGGCAAAGTTACATACATGGCCGCGGCTTTCCCGAGCGCTTGCGGGAAAACGAACCTGGCGATGATGGTGTCCGCGCTGGAGAGCCAAGGGTACCGGGTATGGACGGTAGGAGACGATATCGCCTGGATGAAAATCGGCGAGGACGGATATTTGCACGCCATCAATCCGGAAGCAGGATTTTTTGGCGTGGCCCCGGGCACGGGAATGAAAACCAATCAGAACGTGATGGCGGCGCTGCACAAGAACACGTTGTTTACGAACGTGGCGATGACTCCAGATCGGGAGCCGTGGTGGGAAGGAATTGGCAGCGAGGCGCCGGCGGGGCTGATCAACTGGAAGGGCGAGGCGTGGGACCCGTCCAAAGGCGCGGCGGCGCATCCGAATGCGCGATACACCGTGCCGGCGCGGCAGTCGCCAAGCATTTCTCCGAAGTGGGAAGCGCCCGAAGGCGTGCCGATTTCGGCGTTCATTTTCGGCGGGCGAAGAGCACGGGTGGCGCCGCTGGTGTACGAATCGTTTGACTGGCAGCACGGGGTGTTCGTTGGCGCCACGATGGCGAGCGAGACTACCGCAGCGGCAACAGGCGACGTGGGGATCACGCGACGGGACCCCATGGCCATGCTGCCTTTCTGCGGCTACAACATGGCGGATTATTTTGGGCACTGGCTGGAGATGGGAAAGCGAATACCGAAACCGCCGAAGATTTTTCACGTGAACTGGTTCCGCAAGGGCGCGGATGGAAAATTCCTGTGGCCGGGATACGGCGAAAACGTGCGCGTGCTGAAGTGGATACTGGAGCGCGTGGAAGGCCGCGGGGCAGCGCGGGAGACGCCGATCGGTTACGTTCCCGCAAAGAACGGGCTGACGCTGGACGGGATGAAGATTTCAGAGGAAGCACTGAGCGAATTGCTGCGCGTGAACACGGAAGATTGGGAGGCGGAGCTGGAAGACTCGAAACAGTTTTTCGGCAAGTTCGGCGAGCGCCTGCCGCGGCAAATTCGCGAAGAGCATGAGAAACTTTCGCGGCGATTCCAGCGTGTAACGGTCTAAGGAATCGACTTAACCTTCAGTCATGACCGCCCCCGCGGCGCACAGGCGAGTTGATGGGCGGCATATCCTCGGTATCAAAGGCCGCGGGTTCGCGCTCGAAATGAAAGTCGGGCCGGCTTTCCAGCAATCGGACGCAACGATTCCAGCGGAGAATGCTGTCGTCATTGCCGGCCGGCCGAATTTTTTCTGCTTCCGCAAAGCAGCGCATGGCTTCTTCAACCAACGGCAGGAGAACGTGCGGAGCGTAGCCTACCAGGAGCTGGGTCTTGGCGTGGCGTTCGTGCAATAAACCGGTGTAGTAAAGCCGTTCGTAGGGATCGCGCAAACCCTGAAAGATGGACTGCGCCTCGATATAACGATCGCTGGCGGCGCCGATAAACTGGTCGGTGATGGCCAGACCGAGCATGCGGCGAGCGAGTTGATGGCCGGGATCAACGGCGAGGATGTCCCGGCAGATGGATTCGGCCTCTTCGGGCTCGTTGAGATAACGGTAGAGTTCGACTTTGGCGATGGCCTCGGGGATGCCGGCTTTCGAAATGGACTTCAGTTGATGTTCCATGGGACCTCCTTTTTCGTGGCCTGACGCTCAAACATGACCCTCAAAGAAATCTTCCCTTCTCTAACTCACCGAGCTTGCGAGTCACAGCCTGAAAGCTGTGCTACTGGCCGCGGATCTTGCGGAAGAGTATGGTCAGCGGATCGTAGAATTCGTCCACCACGCGCTCTTTGAGCGGAATGATGGCGTTGTCCGTGATTCGAATCTCTTCCGGGCAGACCTCGGTGCAGCATTTGGTGATGTTGCACAGACCCAGCCCGAGCTGATCCTTGAGCAGTCCGGCGCGGTTGAGGCCATCTAGCGGATGCATTTCGAGGCCGGCGATTCGAACGAAGAAGCGCGGGCCGGCGAACTGTTCCTTCTTGTCGTGCTCGCGAAGGACGTGGCACACATCCTGGCAGAGAAAGCATTCGATGCACTTGCGAAACTCCTGCACGCGGTCGACATCGAGCTGGGAGATTTTCCACTCCACTCCCTTGCGGGGTTCGAAAGCAGGGATTTTGCGGTTGACACGGTAATTCCAAGAAACGTCGGTGACAAGGTCTTTGATTGTGGGAAAGGATTTCATGGGCAGGACGGTGATGGGCTGGTCCTGCGGGAGATCGTCCATGCGCGTTTTGCAAGTCAAGCGAGGGCGGCCGTTGACTTCCGCGGAACAGGAACCGCACTTCCCTGCTTTGCAATTCCAGCGGACTGCGAGATCGGGAGCGAGGTGGCCCTGGATATAGTGAAGCGCATCGAGAACGACCATGCCCGGAGCGATGGGCACGCGATAGTCAACGGTTTGCCCGCCATTCGAATCGCCGCGGAAAACGCGCAGGATGGCTTCTTTCATGAGGGTTCCTCTTTTTTCGAGCGCCGCATGGCTTCTTCCCACTGCAGAGGCAGTGCCGAGCCCAAAACTTTCCACTTGGTGAACTTCGTCGGACCCATGTGGGGCATCATGGCTTGCATGGCTTGCTCATGCGGAATTTTCGCGACGAAATCCGTCAGAGCCTTTTCGTCTACCCAGGCAGAGAGAGTCCAAAAATTGCGGCTCAAGAGTTTCGCGCGGAGAGAGTATCCGATGACACCGGGTGTGGCGCGCAACTGCTTCTGAATCTGTGACGAGAAGCGAAGGAAACCGGGAATCGCGCGGTATTTGTTCAGTGGCAGGGAAGACAGAAGAGCGAAGTACTCGCGGTTCTTGTCTGGCGGCCCGAACATTATCCAAGGGGAATCCATAGCAGTCGTTCTTCCAATCATTCGCTCGGACGAATCGAGAGACGGTTCATGACTTGTCCTCGGCAAGAATCTGCTTCAGTTCCTCGGGCATAGCCTCAATGGGAGATTCGCGGCGTTTCATAGCGCCGGATTCCCGGACAACAATATTGTGCTTTCTCTCCCAGACCGAATCGAGATTCGGATAATCGATACGGCTGTGGGCACCGCGGCTCTCGGTGCGGGCCAATGCGCTGTCCGTGACGGCCTCTGAGACGATCAGCATGGCTTTCAAGTCGCACGAGAGATGCCAGCCGGGATTGAAGAGACGCGAACCTTCGACACTGGCTTTGGCGGCGCGGACCCTTAGTTTTTCCAGCTCGTCGAGCGCCTTTTCCAAATCTTCCTTTGTACGATAAATCCCGACGAGATTCTGCATCACTTCCTGCAGGTCACGATGAACGGCATAAGGACTTTCCGTGCCGGAGTTGGAAAAGGGCGCAAGTAATTCTTTTTCGGCTTGCTCGATTTGCGAGTTGTCAAAGGAAGAAGCGGAAGCGCTCTTGGCGTGTTCGGCGGCGGCAAGGCCGGCGCGACGGCCAAAGACGAGGAGATCGGAGAGCGAATTTCCGCCGAGGCGATTCGAACCGTGAAGACCTGCGGCGGCTTCGCCTGCGGCAAACAGACCGGGAATGGTGGACTGCGCCGTTTCGGCGTCCACGCGGATGCCGCCCATCATGTAGTGGCACGTGGGACCAACTTCCATAGGGCCCTTGGTGATGTCCACGTCGGCGAGTTCTTTGAACTGGTGATACATGCTGGGGAGTTTTTTCTTTACGTATTCAGCGGGCTTGTGAGAAATGTCAAGATAAGCCCCGCCATGTTCGGTTCCGCGGCCTTCCTTGACTTCGGTGTAGATGGAGCGGGCCACGACGTCGCGCGTGGAGAGCTCCATTCGCTGGGGGTCATATTTTTCCATGAAACGCTCGCCCGCTTTGTTGCGCAGGATGCCGCCTTCGCCGCGTACTGCTTCAGTGACCAGGATGCCCTGGACGCCGGGCGGCCAAACCATTCCGGTGGGATGAAACTGGACGAATTCCATGTCCATGAGCTCGGCGCCGGCTT